>JAITHD010000238.1 GCA_031280155.1 Treponema sp.
GTCCTTCAAACTCTTTTTTGTTTAGAACTCCTAAGACGTAGTTCTGATGCAGCTCATCAAGAGATAATCTGTTCTGCATGACCTTTGCTCCTTTCCATAACGTAATCGCAATGCGTTGCAATCTATAATTTATAAAATGAAAAGCTCCAGCCTTTGTTTTTGATTTAATAAATATGACAACTGTCATAAACTATGCTTTTCGTCCTTTTTCCTTGAGTCTTTTTTTATGAGGCTGCCTTGATATGTTCTTCACGGGTATTGCATTGTTGGAAAAGGTATGCTAATCTTTGTTCGTGGACCCTACGCAAAGACCAGAACAGTTGACAGGTATGAGTATTCCAGCGGCAAAGGAATACATAGCTCATTATATAACAAGCCTAAAGCTCACAGAAAAAAAACGCCAGGACTTAGAAAGCGAATTGACAAAATGGACTTCCCGAATCCAGCTTGCTCGTTCCAAAGGCGCTGAAGACCTTGCGCTGGAGGCGGAAAAGGAAGCGGAAAAAGTCAAATCCCAGTACGATCAGCTTGGAGCGGAAATTGAAGAGCTAAAAATTCAGATTGAAAGCATGAGAAAACAGCTCCCCGGTCTAAGGGCTCGGGAACGGACAATTGATCCAGACCTTTTGGAACAGGAACTTATTATGGCTACAGGGTATATGCCGGGAGAAACAGAAAAAATAGAGACAGAGCGGCGGTTAAAGGACATGGGAAAAGCCTCCTCCGCAGAGGCGGCGCTGGCGGCATTAAAAGCGAAGATGGGCTTAACCAGTGCCGAAGATGTTTCGTCAGCTGCCCCCCGCCCAAAGGCAGGGGCTTGAGGCTTGTTCCGGTCGCCCGAATTACTCCCCAAGATTTCTATTTCTTTCCCGCTTTTTTCTTTTTTCTTTTTTCTAAGCAGGTTTTCTACTACACGTTTTTGTTGCGCCGTAAAACCCCATGCTTAAAGGCAGAGGTCTTACGGATATCCGGATAAATATACTATTTTTGCATTAGAATCAAGTGAATAGACCAGGTATACTAAATTTATTTTTTGAGTATACTAAATTCAGAAGGAGATTAAAAAATAATATGCATAAAAACACCTGTTTTTTTGCTCTCGTATTGATTTTAATAAGCGTTTTTTCTCTTGCCTCTCAGACTCATACATCGGTGTTATTAGATCATCCGGTATATTATGTGCTTGAACAAGCTCAGATGAGAGGATTATGCAGTCCCCTGCCCGGGGCAAAGCCCTATTCTCGGGCTCTGATTCTTGAGGCTATTAATGAAATACTCGGCAATGAGGCTCATACACGTTTCGGCGGGCTTACCGAACAAGAACGCGGGATTCTGGAAAATGCCCGTAAAACCTTCAGTCCCAGTAAAAAAGGCTTAGATTGGGGGCGAGGGTCCTATTATTTTGAAAGTCCCCAAGAGGGCATTCATTTTTCTGGGGACCTAGGATTAGGCGCGGAATTCCTTTTTTCCAGCGGGATATATCCGGGAGATACTGTTGCTTGGGCTACGGATAATTGGTTAAACCTTTCTTTTAAGGGCGACTTAGGAACCCGTCTTTCTTACGGCTTTACGGTTTTTGGGGGAGTAATGCGTTCTCCCCGGTCTGAACTTGGACTTTACAACACCTATTATCCAGGGTATCCCAGCTTTGAGGAGCTTCCTGAGCCGAGCAGTTATTATAATCAGCAGATCCCCGCCTATAGCGAAGCCTTAGCGTTTTTTCCGTATACTTACAAAAAACGCTGGGATGGATTTGTCTGGAGTTTCTCGAAAATTGACAACAGCGGACAGCTTCCCTGGCCCCAGGACCCTTCAATCGGTTATAGTATGCTTCCTGAATTAGCCGGAACCTTGCTCAATAATCATATTACATACCGTTTCGCTCGGCTGGATCGGGAATGGGGAGGCATGACCAATGGGAGCAGCATCACGTTTAATCAGTCTGCCCAGCCTTTTTTAGCCATAGAAACCACGGTTAGACCTTTCAACTGGCTCATTTTTTCCAGCTTGTCCGGGGTTCTTGAATATTACAACGCTAAAGGCATTAAAGATTCCGCTGAATCCAGTCAAAATCTCTTTTCCATATCAATGGTTGAAGTCAACTATAAACAGTATCTCCATTTTGACGTAGGAAGCACCGCGCTGTGGCCTAAACGGTTTGAACTAGGCTATCTGTTTCCGTTGGCGGATAATTTTTTCTATCAGAATAATATCGGTGATTTTGATAATATGTCGCTTTTTTTTGATCTCAAAGGACAGTACCCCGGGATCGGCAAGCTCTGGTTTTCCTTTTTCTTAGATGAAATTAATCCGGAACGGGCTATTTTTGAATTAGACAAATCTATGTATGCTTTTCAGCTGGGAACGACTATCCATCTTCCTATTCCGGTAGTATCTTTCAGTTCCATAACGTTAAGTTATACCAAGATTGAACCCTATTGTTATACTCATACCCGGGTGTTTGTCCCTTGGTATGGACAGATTCCTATGGAAACGTCCTATACTAATAACGGCAGAAGTCTCGGTTCTTATTTGCCCCCGAATTCAGATGAAATTCTCCTGCGTTTTGAAACAATGCCCACCCTCCACAGCGCAGCCCGCTTGCAGTACCAAATGATTCGGCATGGCGCGGACTATGGGTCCAGCGCAGTAGACGGCAGTTCTCTCTGGTCTGAACTTGATCCTAGCGGCAGAAGTGAAAAACCTATTCTGAGAAAATACTTTTTACAAGACGGCGCTTATCAATGGATGCATATCGTTAAGCTCGGCGGAGAGTATTCTTTTACCCAATTCAACGCGCCTATTACATTATTCGGTGAAGTAGGAGTCGTATTCTCGTACTTCACCAACATTGAAGGACCAGCTAATTCAGGAAGCCCTTCAGTCTATTCGGTTATTGATTCTACGGAATACCCTCACTCAACCAGTATTATTGCCACTATCGGAATCAAGGTGTTTCCGAAATAGCGTTTTTGATCCGGTCAATATACGCCGCTCCGCTGTGAGCGGCTACCGCGCCTTCTCCGGCAGCGACTACGACCTGCCGGAATGGACAGGCTCGGACGTCTCCAGCCGCAAAAAGCCCGGGAATAGAAGTCTCCATAGTTTGATCCGTCAGGATGTATCCATTTTCGTTCTTGGAAACCTCTGGAACCAGTCTGGTTTGGGGAATAGTTCCGGCAAAAATAAAAACCGCGTCTGCCGCCTCGGAATAGGAGCCGCCGGTTTCGGTATTCTCCAGTATGAGGGTCCTAACCTTCTGGTCTCCCTGAATTTCCTGTAATCGTGTATTGAACCGAACCTCAATGCGGGGATTGTGAAGCGCCCGTTCAGCCAAGGCTTTTTGCGCCCGAAACTGGTTTCGACGGTGGAGGATCACCACAGTTGGAGACAGACCAGAAAGGAATTGGGCTTCGTCGCACGCGGCGTCTCCGCCGCCGACTACAAAGATTTTCTTTTCTTTGAAAAAAGGACCGTCGCAATGCGCGCAATAAGAAACGCCTAGTCCAGCAAAGGCATCTTCTCCTGGAACGCCTAGTTTCCGGTGTTTTGCGCCAGTAGCCATAATCACCGCCAGGGCTGTAAGAGTTTTACCGCTCCCCAAGGCCGCCGTGAAAAGGTCTCCTTCTTTTTTCAAAGATTCAACAGTTTCCATAATAAAGTCAGCTCCGAAAGCCTCGGCTTGCCGGTACATAGCGTGCAGGATTTCAAATCCTGATTTAGGCGGAACCGTACCGTCGGCGCTATTACCCGGATAATTTTCTAAGGGATCAATAAACAATGCCTGACCTCCGGGGGTAAGCCCCTCAAGCACCGCAACCTGTAAGTTCGCCCGTGATCCATATTGGGCAGCAGTCAAACCAGCGGGACCAGCCCCAATAATTATCAAATCTCTATCGGCTGTAATCATACTACTATTCTTAACCACCTCGCGTCTAAAGGCAAGAGCAAGAAAATGCTCTGCTTCTTCGGTTAAGACTTAGCGGTTTTTGTAACGCTCAAGGGAGGCGTTCTGGATCTCCAGGGCCCGGTCTATCTCCAGTCTTTTGATATTATTGACAAAAGTATTCCAGGTTTGATCGTTTATAGCCTCAGTACCGAGAATAAACTTCGTTATCATCTCTTCCGCATACGTATTCACGTCGTTTGAGATCCGGGCAAGTTCACGGCTTTCCTCGGGCGTAGCCGTAACCGACGGCAGAACGTAGTTAGTCGCTCCGGGAACCACGAAGCTGACAAGCGCCTGAGCCTGTTCAGGCAGTGCGTAATACTGCTCAATATAGCGTTCGTCCTGAACAAAAGGACCTGCCATGTTGCCTCTGGCGTAGGCCGCCAGAGACTGGGCGAAAGACCAGCCTTGAGGATTATTCTTTATCATATCTGTATAGACAGGATAATCATTGTCCATCGTATAGGCTTCACCTTGATTCCCAAAGTTGTAGTATCGATGACCTTCTGGACTGTAGCCCCAATCCAAAAAACGCGCCGCAATCTCGACGTTTTTGGAAGATCCCGAAATCGCCGCGCTATTCTGTCCGCTGTAGTATTGCCCTGCGCCGGACGAGTAGATTCGTTTGTCTCCCTTTTTTTCAACCGGGAAGGGCAACGCAATCAGTTCATAGTCAGGATTAACTCCGCGAGCCGCAGCAGTCCAGTTGCCCATACCGCTGCCGATAGAGCCCACCGCAGCGCCGGACTGACCAGTAGTCATTTTCTGATTCATCTGAGAGGTCTGAATCGACGCTATATCCGGGTCTATCAATCCTTCTCTATACCATTGCGCCATTGTTTCGAGCCACCGCCGATAGCCCGTCTCAATCTGTCCGTAATGCACTTTGCCGTCGTCAGCGCTGATATAAAAATCTTTCATAATCCCGAAACTGTCAACAAACATCTTGGCGTTATTGGTATAAACCATCGTAAACGGCGCAGGCGTATTCTTTTGCTCTTTGAACCCAGTCAAAACCATCCGCCATTCATCAATCGTATCTGGAATCGGAAGATTAAGCTCCTCAAGCCAGTCCTTGCGGATATAAAGTCCCTGGGAATAGAGCAGTTTTTCAGCGCCTCTGATAAATGGAAACGCATAATAACTGCCGTCGTCAGTCTTGACCATGCGATCAAACTCAGGATTAGCCTTGAGAAAGGCTTTGAAATGGGGACAGTATTTGTCAATAATGTCATTCAGCTTGATAATCACCCCGTCGTTAATGGCTTTTTGAGGACCTCCGGGAAACATAGACGGCGAAGTCCACCTCCATTCGATGATATCCGGCAGATTCGTACCGTCTGCAATCATCAGGTTAAGCTGCTCCCTCGAAGCGTTTGCACCGATAGGGGGATGGAGAAAGTTGACCTTAATACCGGTATGTTCCTGCAAGCCTTTACCAAAAGGAGATTGTCCAATATTGGGGAAATTAGGCGAGATATTAGCGTGAAGTTCCAACCAGTAACTTAACGTCGTATTTGTCTGTACCGGATACTGACCGACTGGGGTTGTTATCCCGGGACTTGTCGGGTTTTGGCTTGCGGATTTGCTCTGACTGCACCCTCCAAAACAGAAAACCATACAGACAAATAATGCCCCCAAGACTGGAACGCTTTTTTTCATAACCATACTCCCGAAAAAATAAATTTAATCAATTATACCATGTATTGACGTATCCGCTAGTAAAAAAACGCCAAAAATTAGGATTTTAGAGTCCCGGAATCAGTGTTTTTTATATCCTATCAGGGCGGTCATTCGGGTATATCCCGGTCCTTCCCGCCGAAACGAACCTAACCGTTCGTCCGTAAACGTACAGTCCTGACAGACCGCTATAGTACGCACTCCCGCATTGGCTAAAACCCGGGCGTTAGCGGCTTGCAGGTTAAGATACCACGTTTTTCCTTCAGGACTTTGGACTTCCCGAACCACAGGACCCAAAGGATATATGCCGCCGGGGCCCCCGAAAGCCGCTTCAAACGCCGCCGCCCGTTCAGGATCAACCTGATAACAACAGGCTTGAATACAGGGACCGAGAATAACGGCTATGTTTTCAGGGTTGCTCCCCCAATGACGTTCCATGAGCCTAAGCGCATGAAGGGCTATGCCGGTTCCCTTCCAGCCTGAATGAACTATCCCGAAACCGAGGCTTTCTGTATCGTAGAGAAACACCGGCAGACAATCCGCTACAGTAACGGAAAGCCATACATGAGGGTCTCGGCTTATCATACCGTCTGCTTCAGGAGCGGTTTGAGGCGCGTCCCGATCTACGAGCAGTACGGTTTGACCGTGTACCTGAGTACACGCAAAGACCTGCGCTGAGTCTAAGCCTAGATTTTTATACAGCCTTTCCCGCAGAGGATTAGTCTGTTCCCCCGGATGCGCCAGGTTCCCGGTAAAACAGGAAGAGATAAGACAGGTAATTCCTGAATCATCTTGAGTCATAAAAGAAAACGCCCCATACCCTTCGTTTTCTTGGAATCTAAGCGTAAAGGGGTGTATCTGTAGAAGCATCATCCCCGCCTGGGAGCTACTAATTATCCAATTCCAAAATAACAATATCTTCCATAATCCGAAGGGTTTTTTGAAATTTTTGGATAATATCATGCATGGAATTGAGAAAAGCCATGCCTTTAGCCGTAAGAACTGACAAATCCGCAGTTTCGCTTTTTGCCATAAAATGGGTCATGTTTATCAGAGTAGTGTATTGTCCGTTTCCGTCTTTCGTAATAATCGAAGTTAAAATCGTGATCAATCCTTCAATAGAGGTTTTGGTTCGAGTAATGATTTCTTCTGCTTGTTCACTGGCGTCGTCAAGAACAACCTGAGATTTCCGCCGTCTTGCCTGCAACGAAGTTTCTGACAGGGCTAAAGAAAACCGCTTTCCATAATCTCCTGATAGACTCAGTTGGTTGTCTAAAAGTTTGATATCATCTTCAAGTTTAATCAAATTATTATAATTTTCCGTAAAAATAGTCCGATTTTCCCGGCGGGTAAATTTCCCGTCAATCAGAATGTTCCGCAGTCCATTGTTAATATCATTGATAAAAACAATCGAGTAAAAGGTGAGTAAAAAGGAAAGGCTGAACGTCCCCCGTATAGGCAAGCCGTCTTGATTCGCTTCCGAATAGGCGTGATCGAGGTTTTTCATATTTTTGCCGTTAAAGAAAGAACCAAGGGATTCAATCAGTTCCTGCTGCCGCCGCTGCCCCCGATATTCAGTCAACTGCTGTTCAATGCGCTCTTTCCAATAATCGTGATAGATCATAAACCAATCTTCTCCGCCGGTTATAGCCTGGGGATTCAAAGCCATGTTTCTTCCAGCGCACCGCAGAATGAGGGTCAACGGAATATGTTTATTGAAGGTTCTGATTGCCACAAGCGCGTTTTCAGCTTTTGTAAGAAGATCCCGCATCTCCACTTCCACGCCGGCGCCTTCTTCTTCGATCTGTTCATGCATGATAAACACAAACAACGATTCAATCAGCGACATTGAAGGAGGCGTCTTAAAGGAGAACAGTATATTATTCAGTTTTTCCAAAGGTTCCCGCATCACATGGGCAGGGCTCAAATGCCCCTGTATTACCGGATCAAACGTAAAACTCAAAAGAAGCCGATCATATCTGAACGAAGCGAGTTCCTTGAGACATTCCAGAGAATGGGCATGCTGGTACATGATCGCCCGCTGCTCTTGAGTTATCTCCCCAAGGGCTTCATTCATCTCGTGAAACGCGACTTTCCGCAGATCGGTTTCCTTGGACTCCGGGGTTCTAGCGGCGATCAGATGAGGATTCGTTTGGGTCTGCAAGCGCTCATGAATGTCTCCCATTTCCAGAGAACCTAAAAATGCGTAAAACGCCCCTTTGTCTCGATTGATGCTCGTATCTAAGGCACTGTAAAAAAAACGCGCTCCATCTCGGATATCCGTAAGACTCTCATAAAAGATAGGGAGCAGCATATTACGTTTATAATCAAAAACTCCCGGGGCAATAGTTTGAATTTTTTTGCCTATTTTAGTAACCTGACTTTCTTCATACAGTTTCAGTTGCGTTATCGTCTTGAATAAACTGAGTATGAAAAACCATAGATGCTGATACCAAGGCAATCGAGAGAATTGCTCCTCAATATCGAGCAGCGCCTGCTCTTCCTCCACCGCATACAGAGGGTCTTTAGAGATATTAGATTGCACTGAAAGTCTCTCAAGCAGATGATTCCGATCTTCCAGCGACATTTCAGATACCAAACGACTGAAGGTCCCGTTTTCTGTCATAATATCATTATAATAAGGTTCAAAAGAAACTAGGTCAAGGGAGAATACACTGTCTTTAAGACAAGAGATAAAAAAATATAGCAATTTATTTAAGAATCGTTCCGTTACCGCCTTATATGGTGTTACGTTAAATAATTTACGCTATATCTAGCGTATTTTTGTAATTTTTTTTGTTCTACTGTATTGTAAATTCTCTATTAGCAGTGTAGAATTAAACATTATATTACGAGTTTCAGGAAATAAATTTGGTGCAGGCAATAAAACGTTTTACCAAAGACAGTATAGAAGCGTTACAGGCGGAAATTAGTGACGCTGAGGGCAATGAAATTGCCGCTCTCGGTTATCTCGATGAACAAGGGCTTGTTGAGACCATAGAAGTAATAGCCAGAGGAAATGAAAACTCCCCAGCGGCGGGATCTCAAAAACTCGAAACCGCGGACGTGGTAATTCATAACCATCCTTCAGGTTTTCTCACGCCCAGCGATAAGGATCTTGCCGTTGCCGCCCGGATTGCTGACGCTGGAGTAGGATGTTTCATTGTGGATAACAGCCTTGAAAAGGTCTATGTAATATCAGAGCCCGCGAAAAAGCGGACTTTCCAGAAACTGAATCCTGCCATGATCATTGGGGCGTTGGAAAAAGGCGGGGCAATAGCCAAACGTCTGCCCGAATACGAGAGCCGCCAATCCCAGCTTGATCTTATGAGGCTGATCATCAAAGGCTTTAATGAAGACGCCTTGGTAGCCGCTGAAGCCGGAACCGGCGTAGGCAAGTCCTTTGCGTATCTGCTGCCCGCGTTAAGTTACGCCATTATCAATGACGAGCGGATCGTGATTTCTACCGCGACTATTACCTTGCAGCAGCAGTTGTATGAGAAAGATATACCCTTGGTGCTGTCGGCTATGAAGAAAAAAGTCAAGGTAGCGCTGATAAAAGGACGGGGAAATTATCTGTGTCTCCGCAGACTTGGGGATGTTTTCAGAGAGCAAAGCCTTCTTGACAACGAAGAATTCACAGACCTGAGGGCTATTCTCGCCTGGTCTGAAACTACTCAAACCGGCAGCCGCTCAGACCTTTCCTTTATGCCTATAGAAGGACTGTGGTCCCGAATATGTTCTGAAGCCGATGCCTGTATGGGGATCCGATGTCCTGAACGGGAACGGTGTTTTGTGCTTTCCCTCCGCCGAGAGTGCGCCGACGCAAGAATCCTTGTGGTGAATCATCATCTTCTTTTTGCAGACTTATCCGCCCGGCATGAAGGCGCGGGGTATACCAATACGGTTGTACTGCCGCCTTACAATCGGGTTATTATTGATGAAGCCCATACAGTGGAAGCTGCGGCAACTTCGTTTTTCTCCAAAGGATTCAGCCGCTTGGGAATCTATCAGCAGTTAGGACGGCTCTTCAGAAAACGGAGGGAAAATCGAATGGGACTGTTGGTTCGGCTTATGCCTCCTTTTACGGAAGAACAAAAAATCATTGAGCTTGAACAGGAAATTCAGAACATTCGGGAAATTGTGGATATTGTAGATCAGGCCGGCTTAGAACTTTGCAAAAAAGACGGGGTTTTCAGGCTGACTCCGCAACGGGAAAATCTTATCCAAGGAACCCTGATCCCGTATATTGCCTCGTTCAAGAATGCCCTGACAGGGTTTATCAAACTGGTACGAAAAATACTGGATAATGTACAGGAGCGGGAAGAAGACGAAATCTTAATCTGGGAGACCCGTTCTATTCTCCGTCGGCTCGATACAATAGGGAATGTGTGCGCTTCTTTTATCGAGTTTAAAAATCGAACTGACGAAGTGCTATGGATAGAACGGAGGAACTCTATGGGAACCGGAATGTGGGCGATTTTCATGATAACCCCCATTGCTATTGGTCCTTCCCTGAAGGACGCGCTTTTTACGCCGAATGAAACCGTAATCTGCGTATCCGCTACCTTAACCGTGAAAGATTCCTTTGATTATTGGAAAAGCCGTTCCGGTCTTGAACTGATAACCGATAGGGATATCTTTACCGGACAGTTTCCTTCGCCCTTTCCTTACGCTTCGGCAGTGCTGCTGGCTATACCTCAAGATGCGCCTCTGCCGGATCATGGGGCTTACCGGGCGTTTGTGGACAAAGCGGCATCGGCTTTGACTCTGAGCGCCGGAGGTTCCGCGCTTGTGCTCTTTACCTCCTACGAGGCTCTGAAAAGCGCTTACAACGCCGCGTTTCCGGTTTTGCAAGAACAGGGAATCCGATGTCTTAAACAGGGAGACGACGATCGTAATCGGCTCTTGCAGACCTTTCTGCAAGACGAAAAAAGCGTGCTTTTCGCTACAGATTCTTTTTGGGAGGGCGTTGACGCTCCGGGAAACACCCTGCGCCTGGTGATCCTCTGCCGTTTGCCTTTCAAGTCCCCGAATGAACCGGTTTTTGAAGCCCGCTGTGAAACCATCGAAAAACAAGGGGGTAATTCTTTCATGGAACTCTCGCTGCCCGAATCAGTAATGAAGTTCAAACAGGGTTTCGGCAGGCTTATGCGGCGTTCCAAGGATCATGGAGTTGTGGCGGTATTAGACGGAAGGATTCTTCATAAACGGTACGGAGAATATTTTCTCTGTTCCCTGCCCAAAACCAAAACCAATTTCTCAAACTTTGAAACCCTTATTCAGGAAACCGGTAAATTTTTAACTGTGAATAGCAGGGGCTGCCCTAACCCCTCGCGATCCCTGTTTGAACGTTAGATAAAGGATTTTCCGGTTCACCGTAAAACCCCTGCCTTTAGGCAGGGGGAGCTGACAGTATTCTTTGTCCTATAATCCTGCCGTGCCGGACCTGGACAAAGAATAGGCTGCCCCTCCCGGAGTCCCGCCAAACTGAGCCGCGTACAGTTCTGCATAAAGCCCTTTTGCGGCAAGCAGCTCTTCATGCCGTCCCTGCTGGCGTATTCCTTCGTTATCAATCACCATGATATGATCCGCATTTCTGATGGTTGAAAGCCGGTGGGCAATGACAAGGGTTGTACGCCCCTTAGAAAGCGCTTCCAGGGCATGTTGAATTTTGAGTTCTGTAGCTGAGTCAAGCGCGCTGGTTGCTTCGTCTAAGATGAGAACCGGAGGATTTTTGAGGAAAATCCGGGCTATAGAGACCCGTTGTTTCTGTCCTCCTGAAAGTTTGATCCCCCGTTCCCCTACCATCGTATCATAGCCCTGGGGCATCTGTAGGATATCCTCATGGATCTCCGCCTGTACAGCGGCTTCAATGATTTCCGCTTCAGAAGCGCCAATCCTGCCGTAGGCTATGTTTTCCCTGATGGTTCCGGCAAAAAGAAACACCTCCTGCTGAACGATGCCTATATTCCGTCTAAGGGATTCCAGGGTGACATCCCGTATATCATGTCCGTCAATGCAGATCCTTCCCTGATATATTTCATAAAACCGAGGCAGAAGATGACAAAGCGTAGTTTTACCTCCTCCAGAAGGACCTACCAGCGCGAGGGTGGTTCCCGCAGGAATCGAAAGACTGATATTCCGAAACACATAGCGTTCCGTATCAGCGGCGTTTACTGCGTAGGCAAACGTCACATCCTGATATTCAATACGCCCCTTCACTTGTTCCAGAGGAATTGCATCAGGCTTGTCGGTGATTTCAGGGCGCATACGCATTATTTCGACAAAACGTCCGAAACCCGCCATGCCGGTAGTGAACTGCTCGATAAAATTTTGAAGCCGTCGTACTGGCTGGAGAAAAGCGGCCACAAATAGATTACAAGCAATCAGTTCCGGCAGGCTCATAGCGCCTCTCATAATAAGGAAACCCGCGACGGCAATGACCGCCACCGTAAGAAAATGAGTCATAAAATCAATTCTACAGTGAAAAGCCGCCATGCTTTTGTAGTAACCCTTTCGTGCGTTTTTGTACTGTTCGTTACCCTCTTTAAACTTGAGAATCTCATAGACTTCATTAGCAAAAGCCTTGGAGGTTCGAGCTCCGGAAATACTGGATTCTAAGGAGGCGATAATCTCGGCGGTTCGTTCTTTGACTTTTCGGGAAGCCTGCCTCAGCCCATGCCGGGATAAAACCGCCGCCGCGATAGTCGCCGGCACCAGAGCCATAAGGATCAGCGCCATTTCCCAGCGTATAGTCGAAACCAGCAATAAAGAACCAGTCAGGGTAAGCAGGGAAATAAAAAGATCCTCTGGTCCATGATGGGCAAGTTCGGTAATTTCAAAGAGATCCGTCGTAACTCGGGACATAATCTGTCCGGTACGGTTGTTATCGTAATACGAAAACGGAAGCTCCTGAAGGCGCGTAAAAAGGGCTTTCCGCATGTCCGCTTCGATATAGGCTCCTACTGAATGTCCCCAGTAGGTAACGAAGTAAGAAAATCCCATTCTGAGAAGATAGAGAATAACCATGAGGATAACCATGACAAAAAAGAACTGGTATAAGGCGCCGGGGAGTAATTTTTCCATGACAAATTTAGTCATCATAGGAAACGTTAAATCTACCGCGGAAATGAGGGAAGCGCAGACCATATCGGCAAGAAAAAGTTTCAGATGAGGCCGATAAAAATGCGCGAAGATCCGCAACAGCGGTTTATTATAGTCAATAGTCCCAGTCATAGCGAATTAGTATACCAGGGTACTGGGGAAAAGTGAAGGGTTGCCTGTTGACACTCCGCACACCTAAAGGCTCAAATTTATTGTGTCTGATTTATGCAGATCAAGGGCGCGATTACGAAAATAGAGAAGTATATCTACTATAACCATAATGGAATTAAGTACATAAAATACAAAGACATAATTTATAGCGTTGGCAACCAGCTTGGAAGCGATACCGCAGCAATAACCGAACAAGACGCATATCAGGAATAAAAGGCTTTTTCCCTGAGCAGTCCGGACTTTATAGGACTTAATGATATTGGCGGGCCAAGAAAGACCAAAACTAATAACCATGAAGGCTTCCAATAATTGAGCCATGAACCTCTCCTTAGTAACTGAAGGTTTATCCTGCTATAGAGTAATGATATACTTTCGGACAATTATGTGCAATGATTTAGTCAGAAACGCGCCGGCGCACTGATCCGGTTCGCCGTAAAACCTTATAGAAAGAACCTTTAGTCCTGGGGATTAAGGGGCAACGAAAAAATTTTGCAACAACATCCTTGACCAGACCAGCTGGTTTGTGGTATACTAAAAAAGTCGAATAGACCTACCTACGCGGCGTGGGAACGTAACGTCTATGGATATGGCGGCGCTGGCTCTCGGTAACGGGAGTGAAACTACCGTAGAAATGCCTGCTTAAAAAAAGAAAAAGCGGGAAAGAAGTAGAAATCTTGGGGAGTAAGTCCGGCAGCCGGCCCAAGCCTCAAGTCCCTGTCTTTAGGCATGGGGGTAGCCGACATGGTATACTAAATCATATATGAACAATAAACCGAAAGTGATAAATCATGGTAGAGGTCTCTTTCTGCTGGTAGCCTTTATTGCATGTGTATTGGTAGGAGCGGTTTTGAAGCTGACGGCTTCGATAATTCTGCCGTTTGTGATTGCTTTGTTTCTCGCTTCTGTTATGAATCCTATGGTTGTTTTCCTTGGAAAGAAAAAAATTAACCGGATTCTTTCGATTTTATTAGTGGTAGTCATTATTATTATCGGACTATATGTTATCGGTATAGTTCTTTTTGCTTCAGGCAAGACGATTCTCAGTCTGTATCCAAAATATGAGCGGCGGCTGACCGATATATATTTGTGGGTCTCTGGTTTTATTGATCTTTCCTATAATGAAGAGCGGACTTTTGTTGAAAATCTTCTGTCTCAGTTTGATATCCGAAGTAAAATTATGTCCTTAACCTTCTCTCTTTCCAATAGTTTTATTGAATTTCTCAAAAGCGCAGTGATGATGGTATTGTTTTTAGTGTTTCTGCTTATTGAATCCATGTATTTTTTAGAAAAAATAGAGATAGCTTTTGAGGGAAAATGGTCTGGACAGATAAAAAAGATCAGCGCCGACGTAATCCAGCAGGTAAATCGATATCTTTCGGCGAAATTTTTTATTTCTCTGGCTACCGGTTTGGTAGTTGCCGGAGGGCTTCATGTGGTGGGACTTGAATTTGCGGTGGTATGGGGAATTATTCAGTTTATCTTGAATTTTATTCCCAATATCGGCAGCATACTCGTCAGCGCAGGGGCGACGCTTTTTGCAATGCTCCAGTTTTGGCCTGAGCCGGGACACATAATTGCCGTAAGTATCATTATGATTGGAGCGAACATAATGATCGGCAATGTGCTGGAACCAAAGATAATGGGAGACAACTTAGGACTTGCGCCTATCATGATTCTGATAGCTCTGATGCTTTGGGGGTGGATTTGGGGGTTTGCGGGCATGATTTTGGCGGTTCCTATGACGGTTATCATCAAAATCCTCTGCGAAAACATCCCTTTTCTGGAACCTCTTTCTATTCTGTTGGGTTCCCGTAAGGCGGCGCTGTCAAAAAAGCAGGAACAGGAACAGGAAAATCAACTCCAGCATAACGAGACTGTTGAGTAGGTTCAAGACCTTTAAGACCCGGTCACGGTGTCGAGCAAATTTTTACCAAATAAAGTGAGAATTTTCTCGCGGAATCTGTTGGGAAGCGGGGCTCGCAGAATTGAAGGCATTGGGTTTTCCGGGAATTCCAGCGTATACGCATGAAGTAAAAAGCCTTTGGGCTGAAAACTGCCGCCGTATTTCTTGTCCCCTGCAAGAGGATGTCCATGAAAAGCCGCTTGAGAGCGGATTTGGTGGGTCCTGCCGGTGTGTATTTCCACCTTGACAAGCGAATATGAATCAGCCGTCCCAAGAGGGGTGATCAGGGTTTCCGCTGCCTGCGCCCCCCCAGCGGTCTGGTCTGAGACAAAGGTTTTAGCGTTATTTTTATCCCGCCTAAGAAAATCAGTCCACGCAGCGGGAGCCGTTATAGTTCCGTCTGTCAGCGCAAGGTATTGTTTCTTGATTCGCCGGTCTTGCAAAAGAGCGCTGAAATACCTAGCCCCTTCCAGACTGGCGGAAAACACGATAATGCCGCTTGTCGGTTTATCCAGCCGGTGAAGCGGTCCGGGTTTAAATGAAAGAGAAAAAGGTATTTTTTCAGCGAAATAATCCAATACCATTGTTTCAAGACTTGCGGGACCGTGGACCCCAAGTCCCGCAGGTTTATTCACAATGAGCAGCCCTGATCCTTCCCAAAGTATATAGGGCGCTAATAATACCGCCTTGCTTGAAGAAGCAGGCTTTGAAGGTTCTGGACGATACAGAACCGCTTCTTGGGGAATCGTAATAACCGATCCCGCCTTAATCCGGTCTGACGGCGCTCCGCGCTTGCCGTCAACCAGCACCAAACCCTTACGCAATAACAGATAGATTTCTGATAAAGCCATTTTACCCAGGGCTTTTCTAAGAATCCGGTCGAGCCGGCGGTTATTATCATCTGACGCCGCAGTCATCGCTACAGAAAACATCATATAATTTGCCCCAATCCGCGGGCATAAGAAATTGCCATACTACCCCCTGAACCATAACCGTCCCTCATTTAAGGGGGCTTGGTGTTTCCGGTTTTTCCATTTAATATTTCTATCCCGGGTCTTTTCAAAAGACCAGGATTTAAATCCGGCGGCAAGCGCAGGTTTTCCAACTTACCGGGCATCGCAGGCGGCAGGTATTTGCCCTCTACCTTAGCAGGACGGTTGGCGTACTGTGTTACAGCAGTACGCCCTAAGGTCCGCCTATTTCTTCAATAACCGCTGGGT
>JAITHD010000149.1 GCA_031280155.1 Treponema sp.
GAAGGCCCTATGGCAACCTTGGTTCCCGGAAAGAGGCGGGTTACCGCTTCAGCCATGACGTGGCTTACCGAGTGCCGGATAAGACCGAGTTTTTCATTTTTTTCTTGTTCTTGTGAACCTTGTTTTGTGTCGGACATTTTGTACCTCTACCGTGAATTGCGCCGGGACGGGAACCCCACAAGCCCCCGCGGTACCACCCTGCTTCGCCGCTCCCTGACAGAGGGCGCTCTCTTCGCCGCTTACGGGGGCTTCCGGCTTTATTTACTGGGAAAACCGTTCAATAAAGCAGCTCTGGAGGGGTTTTCGGTAATGCCTGAACCGGCCGCGCTTTCAGCCTCGACGCGGCCTCTCTCTCGATCCGGTGTAAAACCTACTCGTCTCCGTCAATGCTGTTAGGATTCAGTTTCCGCTTTTTTCAGGGTTTCGTCAAGAACTTATCCGGCTTCATCGGAAAAAAAGATTATTGCTGTCTGGCGTAACTTGAAAAGATTTTTTAATCTCTAACCTGAATCAACTAAAGCCGACGGTTTGACCTCTGGGGTTTTTAATAAATAAACTCAGTCAGATTTCACGAAAGACAACAAAGAACATTCAGCGCCTACAGCTTGCCAACAGCAACATCCCGTCGTTTCTTGAAAACACTAAAGAATTTGTATCCGTTGGCCCAGATTCTTCAAAACAAAGCGAGGAATTTGTTGTTTGAAGCGTATTTTCACCTTCAAACACAGCGAAATTCCTCCTCCCTTGATTTAATACTCTTCCCAAGGACCCTGGGGGCGGACAATTTTGACTGGTCTGGATTTCCTATATGAAAGGTCCCGCTCTCGGTCATGAGAATCAGAGGTATAGGTTCCCCGATTAACATAGGAGCCTTTGCCTCGTTCATGACGCCCTGAGGGTCCTCGCTCAGACTGTCCCTCTTCATAGTCCCGATTTACTCGATATAAAGCTGATTTATTTCTCCGCTTTTCCCGGACTTGTCTTTCCAGCACTTGCAGGGATTCATCAAATCCCGCAAGAAATTCAGCAAGGTCTTCAGCAAAGAGAATCACTGATTGACGCTCAAACCCGCCGGATTCCCGATTTTTGCTTTCTACAATATTCAAATAGAGATCCCCCATACGATTTTCTTTCACATTAAAAAAGTATGTCCTGTTCTGTAATTGAACCCTTGTTGAAAATATTTCTCCCCGTATGCCCATGTTTCCATCCTATGTTGATTCTTGTGTATCAACCGCTCCTAGTTCATCTGCTTTGATAACCATACGCCGCTGCCACTCAATCAGGTCCCGTTCCATTCGTTTGTCAGAACCTTCCGCATCAGCCATAACCCGGAATACCGGTTCTGTACCGGAACCTCGCATCCAAATCCAC
The DNA here is from genome assembly GCA_031280155.1 of Treponema sp. Taxonomy (GTDB): domain Bacteria; phylum Spirochaetota; class Spirochaetia; order Treponematales; family Breznakiellaceae; genus JAITHW01. The sequence goes on from JAITHD010000149.1 coordinate 1,375, forward strand.
GCCGCCTGATTACCTGAATTATTGGTAAAGGTGATCTTGAGTCCTCCTTTCCCAGCCTCGCCGAAACGAGAAATCCCTCGGCGCTCTTCCATCCCAATATAACAAGCTGCTTCCCAACTTTGTATACCATAACGGTTTTTTAGCTGTTCCTTCCGTTCCTCCCATTCCCTCAGAAAGACCTCTTGATAACGGTCTTTTAATGCTTCATGATTTCTAGTTTTAACCTGTAACGCCGCTTCAGGCGTATAAGAACCAGTGGTAACAAATGCCGGCAGAGAGACAAGAATATCAAAAAGGGAGAAATCCTGCCGATAGGCTTCAGCCTGATCCGAAAGATAACACCAAGATTCATAAAAGCCTTTTTTTTGATTCCTTCTCCGAAGGGTCAGCAATTTTACTAGAGCCATCACAGTATTGATAGGATCCCGCACTGCTGACGGGTGGGTAATATTGCCTCCCGCTGAACCTTCTCCTAGAATCCTCACGGTATACCCCCGTTCCCGAAGCCGCCGGGCAAGGCCTACCACGTTGGCTTCCCCAACTTCCGCCCGAAACACGGAAACGTCAAAAGCCCGGGCGATCCTATCGATCCGCATAGATGTAGGATCATTTACCGCCAGCGCCGCCTTATCCAGGGCGTTTCCTTTATTATCATACCTCAATCCCCCAGTCCAGACTAGATGGGCAAGCTCCCCAATACAAGCAAGGGCGAAAACCTCCTGAGCTTCAAGACTCCGGGCTTTTTTTGCTCCTTGGTCCCAAATAACCAGATTTCCCCGATCTCCGTCGCAGTCCGGTACATACCCTAAGATAACTTCCGGATGTTCCCGATGGATTTCCTCCAAAAATTGGCAGCACGGATCCAGAGACGCCTCTTCCGGTACGATCCGGTGGGCTATTTCCCCGGGTTTACTGTTTATGGCGTAACAATGAATCCCCAAAGAAGAAAAAAACTCCTGATCAATAGACATAGTTCGCGCGGACCCGTTGAAATCCGCCACAATTCCCAAAGGACATTCCTGTAAACCCTCAACAATAGCTTTGAAAAGCGTATTGTTAGCAGTATCATCGGTTGTTTCAGCGCCGAAAACCACTTCTTTTGTAAATTGGAGATATGCTTTATAGGCTTCTTCCTTAATCCGGGGCGCGGCGGTATAAATCTGGGTAATGCGGTCTTTATCTGCCTGATTAATCAGTCTGACCGCCTCGGCAATACGATCGGTCCTAGCCATAAAGGATCGAAAATCAGCGATCAGCCGAGACGCTTCCTGCCCCGGCAGTACGCCCCCGTCAGTGAGACCGAATTTAAGACCATTATGACCGATAGGATTATGACTAGCCGAAATATACACAAAGCCGTCTGCTTCGCCTAAGTTCCCGGCATAGCGTGTATAGGCCATGATCTCCGGAGCGGCGGTGATAAACCCAAAGCGTACTGTGCAGCCTTCTGCCGCAAAGGTGCGGATCATCACATCCGCGATTGTCCCGCCGGTAGGCCGGGTATCCATACCAACAATAATCACAGGCTCCCTAGTCTTCCCGGGCTGTTTATGGGCTTTCACATAATCCGCAAAAACCTTAGCTCCTGCGGAAACAATCACTTTATGGGAGGCGCTGATTTTTTTACTCTGACTCTCATCGCCGTCAACGGCAAATACTCCGCGCCACCCGGAAGCGGAAAGGATCATGTCAGCCAATGCCGTATCCACCAGGGCGTCCTCCAAACCAAGGTCGTCTTCCTTGAGCGGCGTGCTGTGAGGATTACCTATGATAAGCGTTGAATGAGGATAGTATATCGCAGCCATGCGACCCACTCCTTATAGTATGTTTTGCCCCTATGAAACCCAAGGGAATTTTACTATACCTTTTTTTATTTATTATTACAACACCCATCAATGCTAAAATCAGGACAACCGCATTAAAAGTCCCGAAGGAAGGGATTGATAGGAACGCCGCGGCAGCAAGCCCCAACAATAAAGGACAGGGCTTCGCCGCGCCTAGAGACGCCCCTCATTCTTTTGCCTTGGGGCAGGAGAAATCCTGGGGACTAAACCCCGCCAGTCCTGAGCCTGTGGGGGCTATACCAGTTCCCGCAGCATTTCGAGCATTGCGTTGACTTGGGGCAGCCGGGAGTTGATTTTAAGTACGTCTGTAAAGACTTTATGGGCTAAGGCGTACTGCTGAAGCTGGACATACGCGACTCCTTGATTAATATAGGCTTCAGTCATTGTTGGGTTATATTTGATCGCTAATGAGGCATCTTCAATAGCCCGTTCATAGTCCCGTTTTTGAACGTATGCGGCGCTGCGGTTTGAATAGGCTTCGGCCAGTTCCGGCTTGAGCTTGAGCGCCGCGGTTGCGTCTTCAATGGCGTGGTCGTAGTCGCGTTTGTGGTAATACGCATTGCTGCGGTTGGTATAGGTTTGGGGTTGAGGATTGAGCCGCAGAGACTGACTCAAGTCGCTTATCGACTGATCGTACAGCCTTTTTTTATAATATGCGCCGCTGCGGTTCGTGTAAAAATCCGCCACATTCGGGTTAAGATCAATCCCTTTGGTATAATCCTCTATGGCTTGATCCTGTTTCTCAAGGTAAGCGTATGCGGCGCCTCGATTCATGTAGGCTAAGGCGTACTGAGGATTACGCTTAATCGCCTCAGTAGTATCTTCAACAGCCTGCTGATAGAGACCCCTATAAATAAAAGCGGAGCCCCGATTGGCATAGGCTTCAGTCAAATTCGGATTAAGTTTGATCGACTGGGTTGCATCTTCTATGGCTTTATCGTAACTTTTTTTATAAACTTGTACAATTCCGCGGTTCATATAGACTGTGGCGTATTGATTGTTATACTTGATTGCCTGATTGTAATCTTCCAAGGCTCTATCGTACAAGCCTTTTTTACTAAGCGCCAAGCCCCGGTTCATATAGGCTAAAGCATATTGGGGATTGCCTTTTAACGCCAAGGTATAATCTTCTACCGCCCGCTTGATATCTCCTGTTTTGTAATACACTACTCCCCGATTCATATACACCGGCGTATGATTCGGATGCTGCTTAAGAAGTTCCGTCAGCTCCGCAATTGCTCGGTCTGGGTCTCCTTTTTCAGCGTACATGAGAGAACGGCTCATATAAGCTGACACATACTTAGGATTACAGGTAATGCTTTGGTTCAAATCATCAATAGCGTTATCATACTCCCCTTTTTCAGCGTATACAACGCTGCGGTTATAACAGGCTAAGGCGTCTCCAGGATTACAAAGAATAGCTTGATTATAATCCTGGAGGGACTGTTCATAGTCTCCTTTCTTGTAAAAGAAAATCCCTCGATTGTAGTAAGCTAACGCATACCGTTCATTGAAATGAATCGCCTGGAGGAAATCATTTGTGGCTTTGTCGAAATCGCCGTTATAGGCATACGCGACTCCTCGGTTAGAAAAGAATTCCGCATCTTGAGGATTAAGTTTTATAGCTTTCGAAAATTCATCTATCGCTCGGCTGTATTTACCGGTATGGGTATACTCAACGCCCCGATTAGAAATAATTTCAACCGGATTAGGGTTGAGCTTGATCGCCTGAGTATAATCTTCTATAGCTCTATCATACTCAACTTTTTCATCCATAAAGCTGATTATGGTCATCTGGCAACTCCTCACCTAGAGGATTAGGATTGGTCCGCTACCCCTGCCTAAAGATTTTTTTTCTAGGGCTTGGGGCTTGTTCCGGCTGCCCGTCTTGCTCCCCAAGATTTCTACTTCCTTCCCGCTCTTTTCTTTTTCTTTTTTCTAAGGGGGTTTTTCTACAGAGGTTTCACCCCCGTTACCGGGAGCCAGCGCCGCCATATCCATAGACGTTACGTTCCCACACTGCATGGGTAGGTCTATTCAACTTTTTTAGTATACAACAAAATAACCAGCCTGGTCAAGGATATTATTACATTTTTTTTTCATAATCATGCAAGACTTTTTTCAAATCCGGTTAAGCGTATCAAAAAACATCCCCTAGGGGAGTCGAACCCCTGTTGCCGGGATGAAAACCCGGTGTCCTAACCACTAGACGAAGGGGACAATGGGTAGGTATTAATTAATATACTAAAAATATAGTTTTACGTCAACAGCATTTTTTTATTTTTTTAATAAAAAAACAGTTCTTGCAGAGGACTTGTCCTGCAATGATTCCGGTTGTCATACGTTCTGGATTCAATGATTTATTTTCAAATCCAGACCGGTCTGTTCTCTATCCAGATTGGCTTATACTCTATCCAGATTGGTCTGTTCTCTATCCAGACTGGTCTGTTCTGTATCCAGATTGGTCTGTTCTCTATCCAGACCGGCTTATACTCTATCCAGACTGGTCTGTTCTGTATCTAGACCGGCTTATACTCTATCCAGACTGGTCTGTTCTGTATCCAGATTGGTCTGTTCTCTATCCAGACCGGCTTATACTCTATCCAGTTTGGTCTGTTCTCTATCCAGTTTGGCTGATTCTCTATCCAGACCGGTCTGTTCTCTATCCAGACCGGCTTATACTCTATCCAGTTTGGCTGATTCTGAATACAGACTGGTCTGTTCTGAATACAGAATAATTTGTTCTAACTTTAAAAAAATTTGTTTTTGAAGAATCCAGCTTTTTTTAGGTTATTTTCTTATCTTTGTTTCTATCTCCTCAAAAACATCCCGCAAAAAACGGTCGAGAAAGAGCAGTCCCCCAGAAGTAAGCGCGGTTTTTTGGGGGTCCGCCAGTCCTTGCATCCTCCAGGACCCCAGGGTGCGGGGAATACATTCACTAATACTCAAGCCGAAGCGTTTCTGAAACAGCTTTTCCTCAGGTCCCCGGCGGTACCGGAAGCCCATGAGAAAGGTTTCCTTCATAAGCGTCAAAACATCGAGAACTTCCGTCAGAGGCGTCCCGGTTCGGGTCATATACAATCCTAGATCAGGCTCAAAGGTTACGCGCCGGCCCGTCCCGGTTTCATCATCAATAAGGGTCGATGAACTTGCAGCGCCTAAACCAAGCCAGTTTTTCATACGCCAATACCGAATATTATGGATGCTTTGATTATTATTCAGACAAAAATTGGAAACTTCATACTGCTCATAACCGGCTTGTTCCAAAAAGTCCCGACCAGTAATCCAAAGGGCGTCCCGGGCATCCTGATCAGGAATAAGGGTCTTTTTAAGACGGCTCCGGGTTTCCAAGAGAGTTCCCGGCTCTAAGGTCAAGGCGTAAAGCGAAATATGTACCGGTTCATAGGCAAACACCTGCTCCAGATCCCGCAGCAGGATGTTCTCGTCTTGAAAGGGAAGCCCCGCAATAAGATCAACCGAGAATTGACGCCCGAATATATCCCGAACCAGCCGGAGCCGTTCGTCTGCTCGATAGTCAGCCCCTACCCGGTGAACCGCCTGCCGGGAAGGAACATGAAAACTCTGGACCCCAAGGCTGATCCGGGTAACCCCGCTGTCCCGGCAGGCTTCCAGAAACGCTTCGTCCCCAGATTCAGGATTCATCTCAACCGTGATTTCTTCCGGAGGAACCTCCCAAAACTCCGCAAGCCCCTCAAGAAGCCGCCTCATTTCAGAAGCTCCCAGCATTGAAGGGGTTCCGCCTCCAATATACACAGTAGGAACAGCGGTTATATCCAAATCCTGAATAAACCTTTTTCCATCTTCCAGCAGCCTATCAACATACCGGCGAATCCGCGGATCCTTGGGTTCAACCGGAATCGAGTAAAAATCACAATAATCACAGACTCCGGCGCAGAAAGGAATATGAAGGTATAAAGACGCTTCCATTGCATCATAGTATACGATTATATGCTTGCTCTCCAGTCCGGTACATTCCCAAAACCTCCCAAATAGACTATACTGTTAGGAGAAACAGCGGTGTCTTTTCAGAATCTCATACATTGAATCATTGAAGCAGGGAATATATGACTGAATCTTTTTTTACCCTGGGTCATACAGATCCGTCCTGTAGGGCCCGGACCGGCATCTTGCGGCTCCCTCACGGTACGGTACGCACCCCGGTTTTTATGCCTGTAGGAACTAATGGAACCGTCAAAGCCCTCACCCCAGACGATCTGCGGGCAATAGGCTTTGAGATCATCCTCTCAAATACCTATCATCTCTATCTTCGTCCCGGAACCGAGGTTATCGCCAAAGCAGGCGGTCTCCATGACTTTATGCACTGGCAGGGGAATATCCTCACTGATTCAGGAGGGTTTCAAATCTTTTCTTTAGGTCCTTTGAGAAAGATTCAGGATGAAGGCGTAACGTTTCGCTCCCATATTGACGGATCCCGCCATATATTAAGTCCTGAAAAAGTCGTAGAAATCCAGACCCTCTTGAACAGCGATATACAAATGCAGCTTGATCTATGCAGTCCTTGGGAAACCGGCTATAAAGCCGCGGATAAAGCCGTCAAGATTACCGCCCAATGGCTTGAACGATCCGTACAAACCTGGAAAGCCTATCGGCAGACAGGATATAAAGGAAGCCTCTTCGCAATCGTACAGGGCAATTTTTATAAAGACCTTAGACGGCAAAGCGCGGAACTCGCGGTTCAGGCGGATACCCCGGGCATCGCAATCGGCGGGCTTTCTGTCGGAGAACCTCCTGAGGTGTTTGCCGAGTATGCAGCCTATACCGCGGACTTGCTGCCTCTGGAAAAGCCCCGGTACGTTATGGGCATCGGAACGCCTCAGTATATTCTTGGGTCTATTGAACAGGGGATTGATATGTTTGATTGCGTCCTGCCTACCAGAACCGCCAGAATCGGGCATGTATTTACCCGGGGAGGTATGATTCCTTTAAAAAAAAGCAAACATCAATTCGATTTTGCGCCGATAGATGAAGAATGCGGCTGTAAGGTTTGCCGGAATTACAGCAGGGCGTATCTGAGACATCTTTTTAAGACTCAGGAAATCCTCTGGGCTATGCTTTCAAGTTACCATAATCTGTATTTTCTGCATGATTTGGTAAAACAAGCCCGGCAAGCCATAGAGGAAGACCGCTTTTTATCTTTTAAAGAGGCTTTTTTACAACGGTATACAGAAAACAAGCAAGGAGAATAGCTAATGAAACAGGGTTATATTGTTTTTGGAGGTATCTTTTTTTTCCTGACCGGATTTTTGTCCGGCGTAGAACTGGGTTCCGCAAAATCTGAGGAAGACAAACGGCTGGAGACAATACAATACGGCACGGAAACAGAAATCGCCGCATTAATCAAAACCATACAGAGTGAAACCAGCGAGCTTCTTGACTCAAAACTTGAGACTGAACTGATCAATTTGTCTCAAAACACCCGGAATCAACATATTCTTACCGGCTTGTTAGGTTTTTTTGCGGAACGTAAAAAGCCGGGGCTTGAAGCCCGGGCCCTCAAAGCCATAGCAGAACGAGACGACGAAGCCCATACTACGGTTCTTGCGGCTATTGATTATCTGGGAAAAATTAACGCTTCTGAAGCGATAGCTCATCTTGAAGACCTGCTGGACGCTAACGAAGAACGGTACATGGACGCCGCGTTTCGGGCCCTTGGGCGGGCAGCCAAGGGCAGCAGCGGCAAGGATCAGGCCGCTGAATATTTGATTGATTTCTATACCAATCGAAATCCTCCAGATCAGAACCGCCGGGAAATGGTTGTGGCCATTGGAGAAACCGGTTCAAAAGCAGGGATTTCCTTTCTTTCTGAAATTGCCCGGCATAATGAAGAACGCCCGGTAGTGCGGATGGCAGCGATTGAAGCGCTTTCAAAAATCGGGGACCCCGCGGGACTCGATCCTATCTTGGAAGCCCTGTCAGCGGAAGACCCTAATGTGCGGTCCGCCGCGGTAGGTTCTTTGGGTCCTTTTTCAGGCAGTCAGGTAGACGGCGCTATTCTGGAAAGTTTCAGAGATTCTTATTACCGGACCCGTATAGGAGCCGCAAAAGCCGCGGGAGAACGAAAGTTAGCCGGCGCCGTTCCCTATCTGCGGTATCGAGCGGAATATGACGAGGTTCCCACCGTAAAGGACGAAGCAATTAAAGCCTTGGGCGCCGTCGGAACCAGCGAGAGCAAAGCGGTTCTTGACGCACTGTTTTCAGACCGAAAAACATCGGATCGGACTCGGATGCTTGCGGCGCAGATGCTCATCGACAATGATCCGGGAGCTTACGCGGACAAGGTCATCGTTGAATTAGACGAAGCGAAAAAAAATCATCAAACCCCTTTGTACAACGGCTTGCTCAAAGCCATAAGCGCCGCCAAAACAGGGAAAGTAGAAGGTTTAGTCCGGCGGTTTTTGAACGCCGGCGGGGTCATTGAAAAGTCCTATGCTCTGGACATGACCCTTGCCAATGAATTCCGCGGGCTTGCGCCGGAAATCCGGGGGCTGCTGGACGATAAAAGCAGCGGTTTGGCGCGAAAAGCCCGGGCTACCCTGGAAAAGCTGGGACTGCCTACAAGCTGAAACAGCAGTTTAATAGGCGCTGTAAAACCCTGTCTCTAGGCGGGGTTTTATGGTTCTGGGTCATAATCTTCCAAGGCTTCCGCCGCCAAAGACTCGACGGTGCGTGTCTTTTTAGGGTCGTAGATATCGTTATTACCGGTTAAATGCTTTTGACGGGCTTGGTGATCTTCTAAAGCAAGGATCGCCGCTGCCCGGACTGCTTTGGCGGTAGTCTCATTGAGATTTCCCTGTTCCATGATATCCGCTATTTCCGCAGAGGCTATTCGGGTTAGGTCCCCAAAGGCTTTCATAAGCGCCGCCCCTCGTTTAGGACCAACCCCTTCCACAGATTCCAAAATGGGAAACCTAATCGCTTTTGAGCGAAGCCGCTGATTGAAAGACGTCGCAAACCGGTGGGTTTCGTCCCGGAGAAACTGCAAAACTTTGAGCGCTTCTGAGCGTTTGGAAAGCCGTATTGGTCCGCGACCATGCGGGAGCCAGAGTTCTTCGTCCCGTTTAGCAAGTCCCGCCACATCAATGCTCAGTCCCAGTTCTTCTAGTACGGTTTTGGCGGCGTTCACCTGTCCAATGCCGCCGTCTATGAGAATCAGATCAGGAAATTCCGCGCCTTCTCGGAGGAGCCGCGTATACCGCCGGCGTACGGCTTCCCGTATAGCCCCAAAATCGTCAATTATGCCTATCACGGTGCGAAGTTTAAAATATCGGTAATTCTTCCGATCCGGAACGCCCTTTTTAAAGGAAACAAGAGAAGCTACCGGATGTTTGCCCTCAAGCTGGGCAATATCAAAGCCTTCAATCCATTCAGGTCTTCGCTGAAGCCTTAAAACCTGAACTAGTTCATCCAGGGCAGGTCCTGGTCCGCGTTCTCTGAGGCGCTGACGGAGGTCTTCCAAAGCGTTCTGCCGAGCCATAGCCAAGACCGCTTCATGCCGTTTCTCTGACGGCGAAAACAGCGCTGGTTCGTAGCCGAATTGGTTTTGAAACCATTGTTTAAGATTGGAAAAAGCATCGGCTGCGTCAATAGCCAGATAAATCTGAGCCGGCGGAGGTCTATCCGGCGTATAATAGGCTGCGGTAAAGGTTTCAAGGGACTCGTATTCTTCCGCCGCAGAACAGGTACGGAACAGTTCTCTGCCTACCAATTTGCCTCCCCGCATAGAAAAAACCGTAAAAGTCGTGAGAATTCCTTCGGAAGCCCAGGCAATATAATCTCTGCCTTCAGGGTTTAAATCCACTACCGAGCTTTCAGACAAGTTTTCAATGGCTTTTATGCCGTCCCTCAACTGAACAGCCCGTTCAAACCGTAAAGCCTCTGCTTCGGCATGCATAAGCACTGTCAAATCCATAATGAGAGCCTCTGTTTCTCCAGAAAGAAGCCGCTGAATTTGCTGAATTTGCGTTCCATACGTTTCTTTATTGGTCTTGCTGCAACAGGGAGCCATACATTTGCTTATATGATAATAGATACAGGGAGCGTCCCGCTTCCGCAGGGTACGGCATTTCCGCAGGAGAAACACCTTGTCGATTAGTTCCAGCAAAGCGTCCACTGCGGCTACATTAGGATAGGGTCCAAAGTAACGGGAATGGTCTTCCACAATATGCCGAGTCTTTAGCACTCTGGGAAAGTCCTCTGCTGTGATCCGTATCATCGGATAGGTTTTGCCGTCTTTGAGATTGATATTATACTTAGGGAAATGCTGCTTTATCAGGGTGTTTTCTAAAAGCAATGCCTCGTATTCATTAGGGGTAATAATGGTTTCAATACCCTGAGCGTGTTTAAGGAGGGATCGGGTTTTAATATCCTGATCCCTTGAAAAGTACGAGTTCAGCCGATACCGCAAGACCTTAGCCTTTCCGACATAGATGATACGGTTTTTATCGTCCCGCCAAAGGTATACTCCGGGTTCCAAGGGGGCTTCCCGGGCCGCTGTTTTGAGGACCTCATAATTTTCTGAAAACCCTGCTAGGTTCATAGGCATTTCTTCCGATAAAAAAAAAGGAAACTGTAGATGAAAAAACAAATAACTATCATAATCGTATTGTATCTTTTTTTTCTGATTTCTGGTAGTCCGCGCTGGGCCTATGGGCTTGGGGAGAAAACCCTCGTTATCGGCGCTGACGCTACTTGGGAAGCAATAGAAAACCGGAAAGGAATTACGGAAATATTTTCCATACGGCCTAATCCGGTGTTGGTGCTTTCTTCCGCACTGAAACCCGAAGACGATCCTTCTCTGGATATGGCGATTTCCTTTGATGAGTCGAAGCCGGAGTTTTTTATTGATCATACCAGACATTATCGCATAGCGGTATCTGACGGGCTTTCTGTTGCGGACCGGCGTTTGGCTCGGATAGGGATGGGGGCTGCTCTGTTTTCAGATGCTCGATCTTATAATTCAGGGATTGAAGACCCGGTCGTTGCGGGACCTTTACGGATTACCCCCGGTACCAAGCAGGCCCTCTTCTATCCAGGGCGGATGCTGCGGGATTTTTCGATAGAATTCTGGGTGTTTCCTATGAATATGGAAAATGGAGAGCATATCCTCTCCTGGACTGCTTCCAGAAGAAACAGCCAAGGAATTTTTATGGTCCAGCGGATTCAATGCATTGCTTCTAAAAACCGATTACAATGGAATTTTTCAGATTTTTTTGATCTTATTGCAGATGAGCAGCCTATTAATGTTATTTTGGAAGGCTCTACGCCCTTGGTGCCGAGAACCTGGAGCCATCATCTCATTCGTTTTGATTCTGATACAGGACTGCTGGAATATCTGGTCAATGGTCAGCCTGAAGATATGCTCTACGCCACCTCAACTGGACGGGAAGGGGGACAGATTTTTTACCCGGTCATTGGCGAAAGCGGCAGTTTTGTGCTGGGCGGCAGATTTATGGGTATGCTGGATGAATTTAAAGTTTATAATCAGCGGATTTCAGAGCCGGAAATACAAAAATATTCCCAACAGGGCGGACGAATGGAGACTCGCTCTTTAGATTTAGGCGGACCTAATGCGGGGATCTTCAAGGTTGAGGTTGACGGCGGAAGAACTTCCAATTCCGGGGGGGTGATTTATAATGAATACACCCAAAACGGGATTTTCCGTTTCGCCGATCACGCAATGGTGCAGTTTTTTATCCGCGCCGGAGAATCTCCTTACCGCTGGACCGGCATAGCATGGCGTTCCTTTATTCCGGGAACTGAACTGTCCGGGGTCCGAGGCAGATATGTGCAGTTAGCCGCAGTATTTTATCCAAGCGGCGATGGAGAAACAACGCCGTATCTTGACGCAATCAGGATACGGTATCAGCCTGACGAGCCGCCGCCGCCGCCGTCAATGATCACGGCTATTGCCCGGGACGGAGCGGTAGACCTCTCGTGGCGGGCGAGTCCTGATACAGATGTGATGGGATATATGATTTATTACGGCACTTCCAAAGGGGAATATTTCGGCGAAGGCGCGTTGCATGGTCCTTCCCCTATCAATGCCGGGAAACGGACATCCCTGCATATTGACGGGCTTACCAATGGAACGTTGTATTACTTTGCGGTAGCCGCGTATGATCGCTTAGAACCCCTTCATCTAGGAATGTCTTCAAGAGAAGTAAGCGCCAGACCTCTAAGGACCGTTGAATGAGTTCGATTGATCCTGAAGATTTATTGTTCCGGGCTGAAGCCGCGGTAAAAGACGGGAATCTTCAGGAGGGGCTGGATATTTTTACCCAAGTCACGGAAACAGCTCCTGGTATACCAGCGGCGTACTATTATATTGGTAATATTCAGTATACCTTAGGAAACTATGAGGATGCGGCGGCCGCGTATACACGAATAATTGAGCTTGATGATCAGTATGCGCCGGCTTACAATAATCTGGGAGTTGTTTATGTTGCGCTCCATGAACATACCAAGGCGCTCCACCTTCTCCAGCAAGGCCTTGAACTAGCCCCAGAAAATCCGATTTTACTGTTTAACTATGGAGCGGTATTGGATACCAGAGGCAGATATAAAGAGTCGATTGAGATATACCAAAAAGCGGTTAATTATAAACCTGATTGGTATGAAGCCCTGCATAATCTGGGGATTGTTCTTTGCGAGCGGGATCAGCATGAACGAGCATTGGAAATCTTTATGGAACTTCTGGAAAAGGAACCCGGAAACCATCAAGTTCAGAATAATATAGGCGTGGTTTTTCTGGATCAAGGGCGCGCTCAAGAGGCGGTTCAGTATTTCAAACAGGCTCTTGAGACGGCGCCGGCGTATAAAATCGCGGCAATCAATCTCAAACAGGCTCTACAGGAGGTTCCTACCGGCAGCAATAGGGATTTGAAACAGGCTTTTGATTCAGCGGCTATGCTCCTTATCACCGATCAGCCTCCCGACAGGGTTCCTCGGACAAATCCAGAGGGACAAGGGCTTTCAGAAGAGGCTGGTCAGGAAGGATCAGCCCTGTTTGGTGAATCTGAGCCTTACAAATGGGACTTTACGGATTTGACAAAAGCCGAAGTTTTACCTCTTTTAAAATATCTTCTCTGTTTGATTGAATATCTCCCGGATCAAGAGCAGAAAAAATTTAGTCAGAGTACGGTTCGGTCTGATTTAGAACATATTATTGCTATCTTAGCGTTAGAAAGCGGTGAATAGCCGTGATTTGAGGGCTTGTTTCTCTGTTTTCAAATAGAGTATGCTGAGTTATGACTAATCAAGAAATTTTAAGCCATATCGATCACACGCTGCTCAAAGCAGTTGCCTCTTGGGAAGATATCAAGAAGCTTTGCGACGAGTCTCTTGCGTATAAAACAGCGTCTGTTTGTATTCCTCCTTCTTATATCCGTCGGGTTTATGAAGCCTATCATGCCAAGGGGATAACTATAGGTACAGTTGTCGGTTTTCCTTTGGGCTACAGCGTTACCCCGGTAAAGATTCGGGAAGCCGAAGAAGCGGTTGCCCAGGGAGCGTCAGAAATTGATATGGTCCTCAATATCGGGGATATTAAGAACCGAGACTTTGATAAAGTCCATGAAGAAATTGCCTCCCTCAAGCAGGGGGTAGGAGCAAAAATTCTCAAAGTTATCATTGAAACCTGCTATCTCACTGAAGCGGAGAAAATTCGGCTCTGTGAAATTGTAACCGCCGCTAAAGCGGACTATATTAAGACCTCTACAGGATTCGGAACCGGCGGCGCTATGCTGGAGGATATTTTGTTATTCAAAAACCATATTGGTTCTCAGGTCAAGATCAAAGCCGCCGGCGGGGTAAAGACCAGAGAAGATTTGGAGGTTTTTCTTAGCGCTGGATGCGACAGAATTGGCACAAGTTCCGCAGTAGCGCTTTTGACCGGCGGCTGCGGGGCTGGAGCCTGCTGAAACGCTGAAAACCCCAAAGTTCCATAGTCGAGACTAGGCTTTACGGAATTTTATAATAAGGCGCACCGAAAAGGTTTTGTACCACCATACTTGACCTCCTGTCTATCTTGTTGTATACTAAAAAAGTCAAATAGACCTACCCACGCGGCGTGGGAACGTAACGTCTATGAATATGGAGGCTCCGGCTCTTGGCAGCAAGGGTGAAACCGCCGTAGAAATACCCGCTTAGAAAAAAGAAAAAAGAAAAGAGCGGGAAGGAAGTAGAAATTGTGGGGAGCAAGCCGGACAACCGGCCCAAGCCCTAGAAAAAACTTTAGGCGGGGGCAGCTGACAGCAGGGGTTTTCACATTTTCTTGACAGAGGTTACTATTCATTCTATATTCGATTTAGACAATCAGTATAATACCTATAATTAGGGAGCGTTCTATGGCTATTAGTCTTCAAAAGGGACAAAAAGTTGATTTAACCAAGGGTAATCCGGGATTATCGAAGCTCATCATAGGGCTTGGGTGGGATACGAACAAATACGACGGACGGACGGATTTTGATCTGGACACCGCAGCCTTTTTGCTTACTGAAACAGACAAGGTCTCAGGAGAACAGGATTTTGTGTTTTACAGCAATCTGAAACACGCAAGCGGCGGAGTTATTCATCTGGGAGACAACCGTACCGGTCTGGGAGCAGGAGACGACGAGCAGATCAAGGTTGATCTGTCTCTGATACCTGATACTATTCATAAGATAGATTTTACTGCCACTATCTATGAAGCGGAAACCAGACGGCAAAATTTTGGACAGGTAAGCAATGCGTATATTCGAGTATTCGACGAATTAAAAAAGACCGAACTGCTGCGTTTTGATTTAGGCGAAGATTTTTCTGTTGAAACCGCGGTAGTGGTAGCCGAGATATACCGAAGCGGACCAGAGTGGCGATTCAATGCAATCGGCATGGGCTTTCAGGGGGGTCTAAAGGCTTTGGCAACCAATTTCGGCATTACCGTAGCCTAAAAGAACCGGCGCCGGCGGATAGAAGATTGGTTGTCGGCGGTTTGCTGCGCGCTGATTTCACCAGCCCTGTCCGCCCTGGGATTGCTTGATGTTTTCAATGTTTTCAAAAAGATAAGACTTCAGTTTAGTACAGAGACAGAACATGAAGAATTGCTACCCAGTATACAGGCGGCTTTTAGCGCAGATTTATCAAAAGGCAGTTTCTTTTTTTTGTTGCAGGTTATCTTGAGGGAGTAAAACAGAAAAAGTCTGGAATATTTGTATAGTCCTGCGGAAAAGCAAGAAAAAAGACATTGCAAAAATAATAAAACTATACTATATGTAATAGTAAAGGAGCATTGAGTGGCGGTTGAGCTTAAAAAAGGTCAAAAAATCAGTCTTGAAAAAAAATCCGGAGTTTCTCTGGGGGAGATTACGATTAATCTGAATTGGAATCAAGGTGAACATGAGGTTAAGAAAAGTTTTTTGTCTACCCTGTTCAAACCCAGAGGCGTGGATTTGGATTTAGGCTGTCTTTACGAGCTGTCTGACGGCGCTAAAGGGTGCGTACAGGCTTTAGGCAACGCCTTTGGAAATTACAATGAACCTCCTTACATTGTGCTGGATAAAGATGACCGAACCGGTTCTTTAGCGGAAGGTGAAAACCTTCGGGTGAACGGCAATATGATTGCCAAATTCAGGCGGATTCTGGTTTATACCTTTATCTATGAAGGAGTACCGAACTGGCAGCAGGTGGACGGCGTGGTTACGGTGCGATATCCGGGCAGTCAAGATATTATTGTTCACATGGATGAATACGATTCTTTAAAGACCTTGTGCGGCATTACCTTGTTTGAAAATATAAATAATGAAACTTTTTCTGTTGAAAAAGTAATACAATTTTTTGATAATCAGGCGGTGCTTGATAAAGCCTTCAGTTGGGGTATGCGCTGGACTGAAGGGAGAAAAAATTAATACTGGTAGAAACAGTATATATAAGGAAGGATGGAACAATATGTCAGTTAGTCTTGAAAAAGGACAACGGGTTAATCTGTCAAAAGAAGACGGCAGCGCATTAAGACGGGTTATGGCGGGTCTCGGCTGGGATAAGATAACAAACCAAGGCAGTCATAATATAGATTGTGACGCTTCCGCATTGCTTTGCGGCAGAAATGGAAAGATTACCTGTCGGGAAGATGTCGTCTATTTCGGCAATCTCAAGCATCCTTCCAATGCGGTACAGCATACTGGAGACAATCTGACCGGTATCGGCGAAGGCGACGACGAACAGGTGATACTGACTCTTTCTGATATTCCTACGCAATACGAAAAGATAGTGTTTGTAGTTACTATTTATCAGGCGAAAGAGCGGAGACAGCATTTCGGTATGATAAGGAACGCTTTTATCCGCATTGTAGATATTGAAGCTCGGAAAGAAATGCTCAGGTATAATCTTTCTGAGAATTATGACGGAATGACCGCGATGTTCTTTGGGGAGATTTACCGTAAAGATGGTCTATGGAAATTTAACGCCCTTGGACAGGGGACCCAAGACGCTGGTTTAAGCGCGTTGATTGGTCGATACAGTTAGTTATAGGAAATTGTTATGAGTATAAATCTTACAAAAGGTCAACGGGTAAATCTTGAAAAATCCTTAACCTTGGGGATGGTTGGTCTCGGTTGGGATGTGAAACGTTTTACCGGGGAATCTGATTTTGATCTAGACGCTTCGGCGTTTCTGCTGGATCCAAGCGGTAAAGTAAAACGGGATGAAGATTTTATCTTTTACGGCAACTTGAAAAGCCGTAATGACGGGGTAATCCATACCGGCGATAACCGTACCGGCCTAGGCGACGGAGACGACGAGAAAATCATTATTAATTTCACCAAGGTTCCCGCAGATATTGCCAAAATAGCGATTGCTGTAACAATCTATGAAGCGGATTCTCGGAAACAGAATTTCGGTCAAGTTGCCAACGCCTATGTACGGGTTGCTAAAATGGCTCATGATAAAGATTTATCCGGTGAAGAAATAGTGCGCTTTGATTTAGGGGAAGATTTTTCAACCGAAACTGCGCTGGTATTATGCGAGATTTACCGTCATGGCAGTGAATGGAAGTTCAGCGCAATCGGTTCCGGCTACGACGGAGGGCTTGCCGCCCTGTGCCGCAGTTTTGGACTAGACGTCGCTTAATCAAACAACCTCGGCTCTACGGCTGGGCTATCGACAAAGAGAGGATATTACCATGAAACGAAAGGCTTTTGCTATGCGGCTGCGTCCGGGCTGCGAAAAGGAATACAAAAAACGGCACGACGAGATATGGGCTGAACTCAAGGCGGAACTTCGCAAAGCTGGGGTTTCAGATTATTCAATCTATCTTGATCCTAAAACCAATACGCTTTTTGCCTTTCAATACCTTGCAGACGACGCTACTGACGGCGATCTGGCGCAAAAGGATATTGTAAAAAAATGGTGGCATACCATGAAAGACCTTATGGATACTAATATTGACGAATCTCCGGTATGCGATAATTTGCAAGAAATGTTCCACATGGATTAAAAGCCCAGGGAAATGAGTCAAAAAGAAAACACAGCGTATAAAGGGTTATAAAAATTTGATGTTTCCCGGGTCTCTTTTCGGTCTTTTTATCAAAACCGCCGTAAAACCCCTACCTTTAAGGCTAAACTTGACCCACAATTTTTGCAAATCTGCTATAATCCGGTAATAGTCAACACTTTGGGAAGGGAAATGGCGGGAAAGACGGGATTACCGATGGGAGCGGAGTTTACGGGGCTGGATTTCAATTCCAAGCGGCTTGAGCGGCGGTTCATTCAAACCATGGAAACCCTGTCCCGAAAGCCG
>JAITHD010000259.1 GCA_031280155.1 Treponema sp.
TTGACACTCCCCCCGCCTTTAGGCGGGGGATTCTTGCTTCAACGATACCTGAAGCGGGCGCATGAGGCTGCGGGCGTTTCCCGTGTATGTCCGACCGAGGGACGAGGAACTATCCCGCCTATATTCTTGCAAAACAGAGACTGAAAGAGGTATATTCTTCTCTATGGGAAAAGAAAAATCTGGAAAACCTGCCAAGACCAAGCCCGAGGAAAGCCTTGAAACGTTTCAAACCGAACCAGCCTTAACGAAAAACGCCTCTGCTGTGCTGCACCCTGAAAAACCCCTTGCCGAAGATGAGCGGGATGGTTCACTTCGTCCCCAAAACCTCAAGGAATTTCTGGGGCAGGCTGCAATGAAGGAAAATCTCTCAGTATTCATTACAGCTGCCAAGGAACGGCAGGAAAGTTTGGATCATCTTTTCTTGATAGGTCCTCCAGGTTTAGGGAAAACTACGCTTGCCCAGGTGGTAGCTCATGAGCTGGGCGTTGAGTTTAAGGTAACTTCCGCGCCTGCCCTGGAAAAACCTAAAGATCTGGCTGGAATTCTTACCACAGTTACGGAAAAGACGGTTTTTTTTATTGATGAAATTCACCGGCTCAAACCTATTATTGAAGAAATGCTCTATATCGCTATGGAAGATTATGAACTTGACTGGATCATAGGACAAGGTCCGAGCGCCAGAACCATCAGGATTCCGATCCCGCCTTTTACCTTAGTAGGGGCTACTACCAAGGCGGGGAATGTTTCAAGCCCTTTAATCAGCCGATTCGGGATAAACTGCCGGTTCTCGTTCTATGAACAACAGGATATGGAAGATATCATCCGGCGTTCCGCAAGGATATTGAAGATTCCGATTGAACTTGACGCGGCATCCCGGTTGGCATCTGCTTCCAGAGGCACTCCCCGGGTAGCGAATAGGCTGCTGCGGCGGATGCGGGACTTTGCTCAAGTAGCGCGGTCTCTATCAATTACGTGCCAGATAGTCGAAGAAGGGCTGAAACGTCTTGAAATCGATCAGCTCGGTCTTGAACGGTACGATCGGGAAATTCTGCGTATTATTATCGAGCGTTATCAGGGAGGTCCGGTAGGAGCTGAAACGCTCGCTATTTCTCTGGGAGAAACTGTGGATACTTTGGAAGATTACTATGAACCCTATCTTATTCAATCCGGTCTGCTTCAGCGTACCCCCCGGGGCAGGATGGTAACGCCTCTGGCGTATCAGCATCTTAAAATTCCACGGGACACCCCCTTTTTGACAGCTTATGAAGACAACGGACTTTTCTTTTGATCTGCCCTCCCATTTAATCGCTCAGTTTCCGCCGGAAAAGCGCGGAAATAGCCGGCTTATGGCGGTATGTCGGCAGACCCAGAGCCGTACCCATTGGTATGTTGCGGATTTGCCGCGGCTCCTGCCTGAAGGTTCTCTTTTGGTGTTTAATAATTCCAAAGTCCGCAAGGCTCGGGTTCCGGGAGTTTCAGAAACAACCGGCGCTCAGGTTGAATTCCTCCTTTTAAAACAACTCGATCCCCAAACATGGAAGACCCTGGTTCAACGGGCAAAACGCCGACGGATAGGGAACAGATATGTATTTACTGACAACCTGACCGGCGAAATCATTGGGGAAGACCAAACCTATCGGACCCTTCGCTTTGACCGCCCTATTGATGAGCAATGGCTTGACCGCTATGGTCACATTCCGCTGCCGCCTTATATTAAACGGGAAGATGCCGAAAAAGACCATGAACGGTATCAGACCGTATACGCCGAAGCCGTTGGTTCCGCTGCGGCCCCTACTGCGGGACTTCACTTTACCCAAGAACTGCTGAATACGCTTAGTCAACAGGGAATTGAGATGGTTTTTATCACGCTTCATGTGGGACTTGGAACGTTTCTTCCAGTACGGACTGGGAACATTGAGGATCATATTATGCACGAAGAGTTCTTCAGTATTGACGAAAACGCCGCTAAACGAATTGAAACCACTAAAGCCGAAGGACGCAAGATCATCGCTGTAGGTACTACCAGCGTCCGGACCTTGGAATCCGCATGGCAGGAAGGAAGACTTATCAGCGGAGAGGGTTCTACTTCAATTTTCATATATCCGGGCTATACGTTTAAACTGATCGACGGGCTTTTCACTAACTTTCACACTCCTGAATCAACCCTGCTCATGCTGGTTTCAGCCTTTGCCGGACAGAAACTCATTATGGAAAGTTATCAGGAAGCTATACACAGGGGATATCGGTTTTTTAGTTATGGAGACGGTATGTTGATTTTATAACCATACAGGACTATACTATATATATATAAGGCATCAAGTTATCAGTAAGGAGTATTCCGATTGGAGCAAGAATATGCAACTGCCGCGCGGGTTATTATTGCGATTATCCCTCTTGCGGGAATCGTAATGGGAGCAGTGGTAGTTTTTTTTTATCTCCTCTGGGATCATAAGCGCAAAACCCTGCTTATTCAGGCAGGGCAATATGTGAAACCTCGGTTTGATCTCTTAACCTTTAGTTTGCTTACAGGGCTGCTCCTCAGTTGCGTTGGGCTTGCCTTGACCATCTTTCTCGCTATCACCTTGGGTGCCAGTTTTGGATTATTAGGAGGAATCATCCCGCTGGCTATTGGGATCGGCTTGCTGGTTTTTTACGGAATTAAACGGGACAATAGCAAGGCATGAATACAGGAGACGATTTTGACGATCAGATGATCGTTGCTGAGGTCGTCTCGGGACAGAAAGAATTGTTCCGGCTCCTCGTGAACCGGTATCAGAAAATTGTTTATGGAATGGGAATGAGTTTTTTCCACAACCTTGAAGACGCTTCGGATTTTACTCAGGAAGTGTTTCTGAAAGTTTTCCGCAGTCTTCCGCGTTTTGAGGGGCGTTCTCGTTTTTCTACATGGCTCTATAAAATTGCCTATAATACTGGGGTGAATAATATAACCCGAAAAAAGGAATATCACAGTTTTATAGAAGAAGCATCTGTTTGGGATAGGGATACGCCGGAACGGATTGCTTTACGCACTGCTCTGCGGGAAGCGGTAGGAGAAGCGGTAGGAGAACTGCCTGAACGATATCGGATCTGTGTGGACCTTTTTTTCTTCTATGACCGGTCCTATCAGGAAATTGAAGCTATCACTGGTTATCCGGTGAATACGATTAAATCCCATGTATTCCGGGCTAAAAAGCTGCTTCGGGAGAAATTAGAGGATTTTACTGAAGGAGGCATAGAATGAACTGCCGCATCTTGATGGATAAAGTGTATGATGCTTTGAGAGAAAGAACGCTTCCCCTCTGGTTTAGGCTGAAACTGGGGATTCATCTCTTATTTTGCCGCCGCTGCGCTGAGGAAGTCAAAAGACTGGAAATGATTCAGGAACTTATGGAAACCGATTTTTTCCCGGAATCCCCGGAATTTGAGGATTGTATCATGAACCATATCTATACGGAAGAGATCGATTTAGAAGACTTTGATTCAGAACTCGTTTCTGGAGTGTCTTTCCGCAGTTGGGTAGTTACGGGTTTTATCGTTCTTATTTCGCTTTCCACTGCTTTTTTCGGCATGGATTTTATCAGAGTAGCTGCGTCTCAAGGTTCATCATTCCTCATTCCGGTAGGACTGACTATTGGATGTATGGTAACTGGTTACGGCGCTATGTTTATCAGCAGCCATCTGAAAAAATTGTCTGAATGGCTTAGGCTTGACGAATAGCAAGAATTCTATGTATCAGCATAATGATTACCGCTCCCAGGATTGCGCCGATAGTATCGGCGATCCAGTCCCAGATATTACAGTCCCGTCCGGGCGTAAAAGACTGATGTATTTCGTCAACAATCCCGTAAACCGACGCAATGCCTATAACCAGCAGGGTCGTCAGCAAGGTACGGGTTTTCCATTGTTTGTGGGACGGCCATAGCCCGATCATACCTGCAAGCACCATATAGGCTATCAAGTGCTGTACTTTATCAAATCCCAGAATACCCTTGGGCTGAGGAAGGATGCTTTGAGACGAAAGAAACCATATCCCAAGAATAATAAGAATCGCCGGCAGTTTCATAAGTATTACTATCATACTGAAAGGATACTATAAATCAAGGAGATAGGAAATGGGAGACAACAAAAATCAGCGCAGGCTTGTTCAAAAACATTGAAAACTTTTTGCGTATGTCGTAGACTATCTTACTAAATGGAGTTAATCGTTTGTTCCTGAAAAGTCTTGATATTTTTGGTTTTAAGTCTTTTGCCGACCGGACCCGGGTTGAATTCGCCGAGGGAATCACCGCGCTGCTGGGTCCTAATGGGTGCGGTAAATCTAATGTAGTAGACGCCATCAAGTGGGTACTGGGCGAGCAGGCTTCCCGGGCTATGCGGGCGGAAAAAATGGAAGATGTGATCTTCAATGGCACGGAAAACCGTAAAAGCCTGAACGTGGCAGAAGTTACCCTGACATTAGCGAATGAAGCGGGACTGCTGCCTTTGGATATGCCGGAAATTCAGATTAAACGCCGGCTTTACCGTTCCGGCGAGAGCGAGTATTACATCAATTCCGCTCAAGTCAAGCTCAAGGAAGTGCGGGAATTGTTCTGGGATACCGGTGTAGGCAAAGCCGCCTATTCAGTGATGGAACAGGGCAAGATAGACCAGATTTTGTCTTCTAAACCTGATGAACGGCGTTATTTATTTGAAGAAGCCGCAGGGATCACGAAATTTAAGATAAAAAGCGCTGAAGCGGAACGAAAACTTCTTAAAACCGAAGAAAATATGCGGCA
Source organism: Treponema sp. (assembly GCA_031280155.1). Classification (GTDB taxonomy): domain Bacteria; phylum Spirochaetota; class Spirochaetia; order Treponematales; family Breznakiellaceae; genus JAITHW01. The sequence goes on from JAITHD010000259.1 coordinate 4,776, forward strand.
GGTTGAGGGAATTTTAACGGAAGTAAAGCGTTCCTATGATAGTCTCAAGATTCAATCCGATAAAACCTTGAAATATCGTACCTTAAAAGATGCGGTTTTTCATTTTGAATTGGATATTCAGCTGCTTAAGCTGAAAAATTGTAATCGGGATCGGGAATTACGGACTGCCGAACTCCAAGTCCGCACTGACGCTCGGAACCGGCTCCGATCTGAACTGGACGAAATGAGTAAATCTTTGGAAGAAAATATGGATGCAGTGAATTCCATGGAAGAAAAACTTGTTGAGTACCAGAAAAATATCTATGGTCTTATGGTAGAAAAGAACGCTCGCGAGAAAGAAGTGAAAAATCTTGCGGAACAGCATACTGAAATCAAGACTAAGATTGTTCAGAACGAAGGGCGGGAACGGTCAGTATCCGGCAAGATTGAAGAACTAACCGAAGACGCTGACGAACAGGATGGTCAAGTTCGGGACCTTCGCAAAAAAGTCCAAGACATAGAAGAAAATATTCGTTCTTTTGAGGAAAACATACAGATTACCGCTTCCCGAATCAATGAAAATGACGCCGCCGCTCGGCGGGCGGACGAGGAAATCCGAGGGCTTGAGAAAGAGCGTACTGGATATGAACGGGAATTGGAAACCATCACTGACGACATTGTAGCCGCTCTGGACGCGGGTCTCAAGGAAGCCGGTTATTCTGCGGCGGAGCGCCGGAACGCCGAGTCCGCACTGAAGGAAACCCTGAGTTTACTGGGAACCCTTCTTGCTGGGCGAGAAGCCCTGATTCGGGAGCTTGCTGGAGCAGCGGAACGGGCTTCTTCCGAAGATGGACTCCCTGGACCAGAAGAACTCAAGGGCATCGCCGAAGGTTTAGTTAGGGCTTTAGTGGAAGCTGCGGAATATACCAATCGAGTCATGGCGCTTTTTGAGTCTTATCGGAAAAGTACGCCTGTTTTCCTTGACGATTTTCTTGCGCCTGAAGGGATCATCACGAAAAAGCGTACCTTAGACGCTAAGGTTCGAGGCTCCAAAGAAGGGGTTGAACAGCGGCGGGAACGGATCGGCTCGCTGCGCCAAGACAACCAAGCCTTAAGCATCAAGATCGATGAATACCGAAAGACTTTAGAAGAACTACGGGTAAACTGCGCCCGAATGGGTACCCAAGCGCAGGCTGCGGAAGAACAGGCGAAACTTATCCGCCGGGAACTGGCGGGTCAGGAAAATCTGCTCAAGATCGTACAGGATGAATTATTTTTAGATCGTAAACGGTTTGAAGAGATCAACGATAGAATCACTGATACGGAACAAGAAATCGCTGATATAGAACGGAAGGGGCGGCGGTTGACCGCTGAATTGGAGAAACTTGAAGAGGACATTCAGACCCGAAACGGCGATATGGCTGGTAAACAGGAAGTCATCAAACAGCGTACCGGCGAACTCGGCAAGGTTCAGGAAAGCCTTGAGAAGATTCATCTTGAATTGGTACAGACTGAGACAGAGATTAAAAACATTCAGGATAATTTTCGAGAAACTCATTCCAGAGACCTCCTGGAATTTGAGGATCGGATTGCCGAGATTACCTTGTCTGGGACAGAATTACGGGAAAAACTCAATGCCGCTAAAGGAGAACTCAAAAATCTCGGTTCCGTAAACTTGATGGCTCCTGAAGAATTTGCGGAAACCAAAGAACGGTATGATTTTCTGTTTAATCAGCTTGCAGACCTCACAAGAGCGCGAGATGATTTAGCGAATATCACCGCGGAAATCAGGGCTGAATCTTCCCGGCTATTCTTAGGCGCTTACAATCGGATCAAGAAAAATTTTCATAATATGTTCCGGCGGCTCTTTGGCGGAGGACGGGCTGAACTCAGGCTTTCTGATCCGAATCATGTACTCGAATCGGGAATTGAAATTTTCGCCCAGCCTCCGGGGAAAAAACTGGAAAACATCAATCTGCTTTCCGGCGGTGAACGTTCCATGACTGCGGTAGCGCTGCTCTTTGCCACATACTTGGTTAAGCCTTCGCCGTTTTGTCTGCTTGACGAAATCGACGCCGCGCTTGACGAAGCGAATGTGAACCGCTTTGTTCAAGTATTGCGGGAATTCGGCGCGGCGAGTCAATTCATTATTATCACTCATAATAAAAAAACGGTTATCGGCGCAAATACGCTTTTGGGAGTTACTATGGAAGAATCAGGGATTACCAAAGTTATTTCCGTGCGTCTTGAAAACGAAGAAGCCGTCCGGCGTTCAGCAATGCCGCTGCCGGCTGAAACCTTTGAGGAAGAAGAGGTGGCGTTTGAACAAGGTCAGGAACTGCCTATCGGCATTGATGATCCGGCGCTGGTGAGTGAAGCGGAACTGCATCCTATCAGAAAGGGAAATAGAGAACAAGCAAAAAAAGAAGCCTTGACAACCCCAAACCGCCCTGATTCAGTGGTTTGCTAAACCCCTCATAATTGTCTATAAACCCCTTTTCAATTCTATATAATCAGTATATAATACGCCTAGTTAGTTAGGATTAATAAGTTAGGATTAAACTGTGGATTTTGATGTATATGCCTTTAAAGGTTTATATGATATAGTGGCTCGGCTCAGAGCGCCTGACGGATGTCCCTGGGATCGGGAGCAGACCCCTCAAACCTTACGGGGAGCCCTGATTGAAGAAACCTATGAGTGTGTGGAAGCGATAGACGAGCAGGATCCAGCCCACATTAAGGAAGAGTTAGGGGATATTTTTCTTTTAGCGACTATGATCGCGTATATGCAGGAAGAAGCGGGTTTTTTTTCAGTATCCCAAGTGCTTGAAGGAATTGGGGAAAAGCTCGTCCGTCGGCATCCCCATGTGTTCGGGAATCAGACCGTCAAAGACAGCGCCGAAGTGTTGGAGAATTGGGCGAAAATCAAGGTTGAGCAGGAAGGGCGCAAACCAAAGGACTCTATACTTGACGAAGTATCACAGTCGCTGCCGCCCTTAGATCGAGCCTATAAGCTCCAGTCAAAAGCGGCTAAGACTGGTTTTGACTGGACTTCTGTAGATGAAGTGTTTGATAAGGTCCAGGAAGAACTGGAAGAAGTAAGAACAGCCCCTCAAGAAGCCTTAGAAGGTGAGTTAGGAGATCTGCTCTTTTCGGTGGTGAATCTCTGTCGGTTTCTGCACATAGAACCGTCGGTAGCGCTTCAGCGGACTAACGCCAAATTCACCAGCCGTTTTAAGTATGTGGAAAAGAATATCCACGAAACCGGTCTATCGACGACATCGGAAAAACTTGCGCTTATGAACCGGTTCTGGGAAGAAGCCAAAAGCATTAGTCCTTAATAATCTACCAGTGTAGGTTTAGTGATGATCTGGTCTAACTGTTGTTCCATCAGCGTAAAAGCGTCTATAGACCTAAAATCATCATATCCGTCCGCTTCACGCTCAATAATAGCGGCAACCATTCTTGCGGCATCTATTTTTCTGAACGTAGCGAAAGCCCAGATAACGTCATCTGAAGTTTTTACCCATCTCATAACTAGCGGCTCTTTTAACAAAGCGGCGGTTACTTGTTGTTCGATATGTTTACTAAACTCATTCGTATTGCTTCCATAGAGATTTCCGCTGATTCTGGCGTAATTGGTGAGCATAGTATATACATTAGCGTTTAACTGAATAGCCAGGGATTGTTTTGCCCGCTGTTCCGAGATGCCTATAGCAACAGGAATCGAAGTCGATTTTCCGCTGCCTAATCCAAAAATCGACTCTTCCTGTAAAGGCGGATTAACGACAAAATCCGGCGGCATCGTTTTTACCGCAGGTTCAGAGGGGGTTGAAATACAAGCTACAAGCATGATTATAAGGAGCAAAATTAACCATATAAGTTTTGATTTTTTCATCAATTTGTTCCTTATACGCTATATAGTGTATATAACGTTATGGACGGCGCTATATATAGCGCAATAATAAAAAGGAAAATATCTGTAAATTCAATAAGAAAAGAAAGATAATCCTTACATGAGGAAATTTTTAAAATAGGGGGGGGGGGGGGGGGGGTAAAATTAAATTT
>JAITHD010000067.1 GCA_031280155.1 Treponema sp.
AACGACATTAAAGAAAGAGTTGCGCCGGCTTCTTGCCGACACTTGAAGTATAAATTCTTCATTTTGTTTTGTCAAGTCCACCAAGTCGAACATCAAAGCATAGCGGCATTTCTTAATGATATACTTCATTTCTAGGGGTCATTATTCACCTGATTTCGTCAAGCCGGATCATTGGTGAACAGAATCGTTCAGCCAAATGGGATTGCGCGTAACCGCAATAAAATTGAGATTCCACCGTTCCGCAACGGTTTGAACCATTGACGCCTCTGTCTACGATAAGCAGCCATAACCATCCAGCCATGGAATATGTTCTTGACGCAATGGAACGAATCGTATTTAATACTGAAGGAGCTGGAAGCCTGTCCAGCTGAGAGCAAGCAGAATGGAACTTGATGCCCTTGAACCTGATTCGGGTAATACCAGCTACGTTTTACCAAAAGAGGAGTTTCACCATGAAACAACCAGAGGCAAGTATCGCAATTCAAGTGCTGCCCAATACCGCAAGCGGAGACGAGGCGATCCGCGTTGTGGACGCCGTGATTGCATACCTCAAAAGTACAGAACTGCCTGTGTTTGTTGGTCCCTTTGAGACTGTGGTAGAAGGCGATTTTGACCGGCTTTGGGAAATCGCCAAGGAATGTCATCTGATCCCTATTCGGGAGGGAGGCGTATATGAGCCGCACTTTGTTCTATTTCAGCTATTCTCATCCAAAATGTTGCATGTTGTACGCCGGCTATATTCGCGGTATACTGATAGTATGCAAAACGGTAATAAACGGGATATTCCTTCAAAGGAAACTATCAAAGCCTTGGCTCTTGATTTAGACGGTACGCTATTGGGACCGGGCGCTCTTTTGAGTGAAAGGGCTATTCGAATACTCAAGACCTGTCTTGATCGAGGGATTAAGGTGATTATTTGTACCGGCCGGTCTATTGAAGCGGCTGACCAGTACCAGGAGGCTGTCGGCGCAACAGGTCCTATGGTCTATTTTAACGGCGCTGAAGTGGTAGATGTACCCAGCAGAAAGGTTCTGTATACAACGCTGCTTGATTTGGACGTGGTAGATTACTGTGCGGATCTGGCGCGGCGCCGAGGGCTTTATTATCAAGCCTATTTTCCTGAAACCTCTCAAAGCCGGGGGAGAATTCTTTTAACAGAACACTATGCCCAAGAAGCTGAGATGTACCATAAGCATACAGGTATACAGCCGATAATTGGGGATTTAAAAAAAGCCGCCGCAGCCCCAGGTATTACAGGATGTATTAAAAGTATGTTTATCTCGGATTCATCCCTCCATGACAGTATCCGTACTGAGCTGCAAGCCTGTTTCGGCAGCCGAATTTACATAGTCCGCAGTTCACCGATGTTTCTGGAAATTCTTCACGCCGGGGTTTCTAAGGGACAAGGACTGAAACAGGCTATGGAATATCAAGGACTGGCAAGCTCCCAGGTCATTGCTTTTGGAGACGAGGAGAACGATCTCTCCATGTTTAGGATTGCCGGTTTTTCAGCGGCGCCGGCTAATGCCAAAGAAGAAGTACGTCAGGCTGCGGATATCATTATCGATTCCAATGCGGAAGATGGAGTAGCGGTATTTCTTGAAAACCTCTTGAGCTAGTGGTTTTTATTTTTTTATCCAGAAGTTTTTCCTGCTAATATATCCGTAAACCCTCCAGAAGGACTGTTGAAATATTAGTATTAAGATAAGGTGATACAGTTTAAAAATGTAATAAAAAAATATAAACAACAAACCGTAATTAGAGACGTGTCCTTCAGTATCGCTGATTACGAGTGCGCTGTGTTGATAGGTCCTTCAGGGTGCGGGAAAACGACAATCCTCAAGATGATTAATCGTCTCTTAGCGCCTACATCAGGTTCTATCTACATCAATGGGGAAGATATTAAAAATAAGAATGTATTCCAGCTTCGCCGGAATATTGGATACGTTATCCAATCAATCGGGCTTTTTCCCCATTTGACCATTCGTGAAAACATAGAAATCGTCCCTTCTTTGGGAAAAAAAAGAAAAGATAAAAAACAGCTTCTTAAAAGAAGCAAAGAACTTATGGAAATGGTAGGATTACATCCTGATAAGTTTCTTGACCGTTATCCAGTACAACTTTCAGGAGGACAGCAGCAGCGAGTCGGAGTGGCCAGAGCGTTCGCCTGGGACCCTGAGATTATTCTGATGGATGAACCTTTTTCCGCGTTAGACCCGATTAATCGGGAACAATTACAGGATGAATTGGTACAACTCCAAACTAAACTGAAAAAAACCATTGTCTTTGTAACTCACGATATGGACGAAGCTATAAAAGTAGCCCATAAAATTTGCATCATCAACAAAGGACAAATCCTGCAATACGACACGCCGGAAATGATTCTAAAGAATCCTGTTGATGATTTTGTAGCCAAATTTGTGGGAAAACATCGAATCTGGACAACTCCTGAACTTATCCGAGCGGAAGATATCATGCTCAATACCCTTGTTGCGTCCCAGAAAGATCGGTCTCTTCTGGGCTGTATGGAAACCATGCGATCTCGCGGGGTTGACAGTATTTTCATTGTTGACGCCGCGGGACGCCTTGAAGGGGTGGTATACGCGGAAGACGTTAAAGACGTTCCAGATTACCAGATTCCTGCGGGTACGGTAATGCACAGCATCCCCTATACCGCAAGGATACAAGATTCTATCTTAGCTGTTCTCACCCAGATGAAAGAAAGAAAATCCCCTACAGTGCCGGTAATAGACAGCAATGGAAAACTGGCGGGTATTATTACCAAGAGCAGTCTCGTAACAACCCTGAGCAAAAGATATTTTGAATAGGAGGAGGAATCTGAATGAACTTTATTCGCACTACAATGCAAGATATGCTGCAAAACAGTACGGAAATTATTAAACTTCTTATAGAACATTGTCAGCTTACGCTCCTTGCGGTTCTTTTGGCGGTACTTATCGGTGTACCGGTGGGTATTATTATCAGCTATCTCAAGAAACTCCGCAGTCCTGTGCTGGGGTCCGCCAATATTGTACAGGCGATTCCCAGTCTTGCGCTGCTTGGGTTTATGATTCCTTTTTTGGGTATTGGCGCCAGTCCAGCAATCTTCATGGTAGTTCTGTATTCGCTGCTGCCAATTATTAAAAACACCGCTACTGGTTTGGACAATATCAGTAATGACTTAGTTGAGGCGGCCGCTGGCATTGGCATGACTTCCCGGCAAATATTGTTCAAAGTGAAGCTCCCTTTAGCGCTGCCGGTTATTATGGCGGGAGTGCGGATTTCCGCGGTCACCGCTGTGGGACTGGTAACTATTACGGCCTTCATCGGCGCCGGAGGGCTTGGGTATCTTGTGTATTCAGGGATTCGGACGGTCAACAACGCCAAAATTCTTGCAGGCGCAATTCCGGCATGTCTTTTAGCCTTGGGCATTGACTTTCTCGCTGCCCGAATTGAACGATTCGTCTCGCCCATTCCCCTTCGCAAGGATATACAATCCCTAGACAACGAGCGTATCAAACAGATTCGGAGAAAACACCGCATCGCCCTTGCGTTCAGTCTCCTGCTTCTTGCTGGATTTATAGGAACTATAATTCTTACTAAAACCCAGAAAACTGACGAAACAATAGTTGTCGGCGCTAAGGACTATACTGAGCAGAATTTACTGGGTCAGCTCTACGCCAAACTTATTGAAGCGAAAACAGATCTTCAGGTAAGCCGGCAATTCAATCTTGGAGGCACCCAGATTATATTTGGAGCCCTTAAAAACAATAAGGTACATTTATATATAGAATATTTAGGCACCGCATACAACAGTATTTTAGAGCAGTCTCAGTATCTGACGAAAGATGAAACCTATTCGTTTGTCAAAAAAGAATTCTCTGAAAAGCATGGGCTTACTATGTTTCCAGCTCTTGGCTTTAACAATACCTATGTGCTTGCGGTACGACCTGATACTGCCGAGCGCTATAATCTCCGCACGATTTCTGATTTAGCGAAAGTCAGCGGCGCTTTAATCATATCTCCTACCCTTGAATTCATGAACCGATTCGACGGGATTCAGGGATTAACAACTCGATACAACATGAAGTTTAAGGATATAATTCCTGTAGAGGGAATTCCCCGATATACGGCGCTGATAAATCGTCAGAGCGATGTAATTGATGCGTTTTCAACTGATGGTTTACTTAAAGAATTCGATCTAGTTGTGTTAGAAGACGATCTCCAGCATTTCCCGCCATACGATGCGACGCCTCTGGTAAAGACTGAATTGCTCGCCGCATTTCCAGAATTACCACCGGTTATTGAACTGCTTGCGGAACAAATCGACGACGAGACCATGAGAGAATTGAATTATCAAGTAGACGTACTGAAGAAAAATCCTGAAGATGTAGCTGAAGCGTTTCTGGTACGCAAAGGTTTTATATAATTCTTCCTGGGAACCCTGAGCTGTTTGGAGAAACAGCATTCTCCGCGGCTTTACATGAACATATACCGAACCTGTCCTCTACTCCCATAGAAAGCCGTATTCATCTTCCTGAAATATACGGGTTATACGCTTCTTTACCTCTTCAGAAAAATATGCTGTTTCAGCCTCTTGCGGGACTGGGACTGTTTTTCCAAAACTTCTATCCAGCACTGATATGCGTCCGCTGTTTATATCCTCCGCAAGCCCTTTGATGATAACCCCTACCCCTACCGGAAGTTTGTCCAGCCCTTCCGCTAAATCCTGTAAGGAACACCTAAAACGGCTTGAGTACGATATTCGGAAAAAAAATGGACAAAGAAATCTTTTTTCAGGTACAGGGTTCGGCGGCGGAACCCTATATGATTCGTGTCGGACTTGATCCGCTTACATTGTCTTGTACTTGCCAAGCCGGGCACGCAGGAATCCCCTGTAAACATAGAATCTCTATTCTGAAGGGAGATTGTACAGATGCCATAGCCGTTCCGCAAAATGAAGACGCTGTATTGTCGAAAGTCGGAGAAACCGCTAATAATTC
>JAITHD010000102.1 GCA_031280155.1 Treponema sp.
GCTATAGCAGTTGCAGAATGTATTATTTGTAAAGGAATATTGGTAACATCGGATCATAATGATCTTGAAAAAATAGAAAAAGCTGAAAATATAAAAATATATTGGTTTAGATAAAATTATAAAATGCCAACCAACTGCGTATAACAGGTCTGTTTACGCTGCGTCTACCTACGGCGGCTTGGCCTCCATTCGGCTAGGTCAGTCGCTGCGCCATTCCCACGCCTCATTCCGGCATGTTTTGCCAGCCCTGGGTCGTTGCTCTTATCCAGACTGACAGGGATATAGTGAATTCATTCAGCCCCAATAATCTATCAGATAACACGTACACTATTAATAGTATGTTTTAGGGTCATGAAAAGTCGAAACTGTTCTGAGCAGGCGAATATTATGGGATTCATTTGCTATACCGCTATATATTTATGTAATAAACGCTTATACTATAAAAATACCATTATAGCAGGAGGTACTGATGCATAATCCTAAAAATTTATCCTTTGCTACGCTGTTTACGATTGTATGTTTAGCGATTATTGTGTGTATAGCAGGAGCGATTTCTCTTATTTTCTTTATAAATCTTCGTTCCATCGCCTATCGTCAGGTTGAAACCAACACGCAGTCGACTATTAATCTGGTACGAGATAAAGTTCGCTATATGTTGGATAAACAGGAAGAAATAGTATATAATACAAGCATCGGGATTGGGAGCCTCTTTCAGCAGACCTATATCCCTCCTGATAGATTGAGCGATTATTTTAAGCGGATAGCGGATCGGGTTCCTGAAATTACCATGCTGTATTATACCAATAATCAGCTTTGGAATGTCCCTGATGGATACGCTGCGTTTTCTCCGCGCTGGGATCCTCCGGCGGATTGGGATAATACCCAGCGCCCCTGGTTCACCGGCGCTAAAAAAGCCTTAGGAAAGATTGCTTATTCAGAATATCTGGATGCCAATACAGGGGAGATTGCTATAGCCCTTTCAACGACGGTTTTCACAGATGCCCAAGAAGATATAGGAGTTGTGGCTACGGATGTACTGGTTACTGATTTGGATTCTATGATTAATGCAACAGTGACCGTCCCGGAACAGCGTATTTTCCTATTGAATAAAGAGGGACAGTTCATCACAGGGCTTGATAAAAATACGACCCGTAATGAGAATTTTTTTGCCAAAGAGGGGCTTGAATCATATCAGAATACCATACTGTCTACGCCTTCGTTCTCGGTTGCCGCTAAGAACCGCTATATTTCTTTTGCGGTCATTCCGGGCATAGATTGGATTCTGGTGTCAACTATGCCTGAATCCGTGATTTATGCTGAAACAAATCAGCTTCTGATCAAACTGATTCTTATCTGTCTGGGACTGATGGCGGTTGCGGCGGTCATTTTGATTGTGTTCACCAATATAATGCTGATTATTCCTATTCGAGAGGTAAAACAAGTTGCCGGCGCATTGGCTGTAATGGATTTCACAGCGGATATTAGCAAGATCAGAACCGACGAGATTGGGGAGATGCAGCGGGCTTTGCTCACGATTCGGGACAGCCTCAAAAAAGGCATTGACGATATGCAGCAACAGCATCTTTCAAAGAGCATTGAAAACAGGAAACGCCTGAATACTGTGGTAATCGAATCCTTTGACGCTATGGAACAGATAACCGGCAGTATCAATGCAATGGGGGACGAGGTGCAGACCCAGATGCAATCTGTACAGACCGCTTCTGATTCGGCGGCGGAAATTTTCAAACATATTAATTCCTTTGAACAAACTGTGCGGACTCAAGCGGACTGTATCGCCAAGTCCTCAGATTCAATCAAACAAATGGCCTCTAATATTGATATTATTCAGTCTGTTGTTGAAGGTCTGGGAAAAACGACCTATACCCTCAGTAAATCTTCAGAAACCGGTCATCGAATGCTTCTCAAGCTGGCGGAAGAGCTGAAGAGCGTTGAAGAACAGTCGGCGGCTTTGCAGAACGCAAACAAAACCATAGCGGATATTGCAGGGCAGACTAATATTCTTGCAATGAACGCCGCAATCGAAGCCGCCCACGCTGGAGAATCTGGAAAAGGTTTTGCGGTGGTCGCCAGCGAAATTCGCAAGCTGGCTGAACTGTCTGGTAAAGAATCTGAATCTATTGCCGCAGAGATTAAGAAGATAGAACAGACCATCGGGAAGATAAGCACTGTTTCTGTTGCAACCATCAGGGCTATGAATACTATATTTACCGAGATAAAAACTATGAGTTCGTCCTTTTCCGCGGTAAATCATGCGGTAGCCGAACAGTCCGCAGGAGGGGAGCGGATGCTTTCAGACTTAACAACCATACAGACCATGACCGGACAAGTCAAGAGCGGCGCTGGGATCATTCATGAGCGCAGCGCTTCAATTCAGCAGGAAATGGAACGACTCCAGCAAATTTCTCAGGAAGTGACCAAACGGGTCAAATATATGCGTTCCGTCAGTGAAAATATCGGGGCTTTCCTTGAAAATGCCAAAGAACTTGGGGTAACAGGTATGGAACAGTAACGGAAGATACTATAGTATTGAAGTATGAACCATAAACGTACTATTCTTGAGTATATCGCTGAAGCGTTGCCGGATCGACGGGTACAGTTTGTTTTTCCTTCGGCAGTACCGGCTCAGTTCTGGGCAAGAGCCGCTGCGGAAGCTCTGATAAAACCAATTACACCGAACCGTTTTATTGCCTGGGATACGTTTAAGGCTCAAACCTTATCAATTAATCAGAAAGACAAAAAGCCGATCAATCAGGCGATACGGACGCTTTTTGCCTCAAGTCTGCTGAGAGAAAACGCCCAAAAGGGAAAAGCCTTTCTGACAGATTATATTAATCCCCTGTACGCCTCTTCCTATAGCGCTTTTATCGGTTCTCTTGCAAGACTATTCCCGGCGCTTGAGGCGGTGCTGACCCGTTCCAAAGCCGCGGAGATTCAGGAAGTCCCCTATTTTGCGGATCTGCGCCGGATTCGAGAACGGTATGTCCAGTTTCTTGAGGATCATCGGCTCTATGAGCCGGCTTGGAATCGGGCGGATTTCGTCCATTCTGAAGACCGATGGGTTCTATTTTTCCCGGAGCTTACCGAAGACTGGGAAGAATATCGAGAAGAGCTAACCGCTCTAGCGGAACAAGCCGGGGAAAAGCCGGTTAGGATTGTTCCTTTGGATGCGGTTGGGTCTCAAAATCAGGACTCATTGCCTGAACCGATTCAGACTATTGTCGGAGCCTATGCAGGAAGGTACATTGAGTTTTCTTGTGCGGAACAAGAATACCGATGGCTGGCTCTGATGCTTCGGCGGCTCTTAGATGAAGGACCGTTATGCCCAGAGGAAATAGGCGTATCCGTATCACAAAACGTGGATTTAGAACGGCTTATTCAGGAGTTACTGCTTTATGATATTCAGGCTTCTCCGCGGGAAGGACTGCCTCTTACGGAACATCCGGGGGGACGGCTTTTTGCGGCTTTAGCCGCGTGTCCAGCGGAAAAATGGTCTTTTCAGGTTCTGAAAAACCTGCTTTTAGACAAGGCTTTTCCTTGGAAGCATAACCTTCTCATTGACGGGCTTATGGATTTCGGGCTTCAATACCGCTGTGTTTCAGGCTATATGGAAGGTCCTCGAGAGATAGATGTTTGGGAGCGTACCTTTGAGTATCATCCTAACTATGCATATATCTACGAAGGAGCCAAACTGAGGGGAACTGATATAGCTGATTTTTACAAAAAACTCAAAACCGCTATTCTTGGACTGGTCCAGTCCGCGCATTTTGGGGAGCTTTTAATTAAATGGAAACAATTCAAAAAGGAGTATTTTGACGATGCCGGGTTTAATCCGGCAATCAATAAGATCATAGGAAAGGCTATAACCGCGCTGAAAGAACTCGAAAAAATAGAACAGAGTTTTCCAGAACTCTCAGGCAACGCCAGGGACTCCCGGGGCAAGGCGTTTCCGGTGTTTCAGGCGTATATTCAGGAACAGAACTATGTATACCAAAGTCATCAGGGCATACCCATATATAACTACAAAGTTGCCGCCGGGATATGTCCGACAGTTCATTTTATTATAAATATGAATCAGGAAGATGCAGCGGCGGTTTATACCGGAGGGATATCGTTTTTACGGGAAGATCGAAAAAAGACGCTTGGGATACAGGATCGGGATATATCCGGGGAGTTTATCAAAGCATATCGGTTTTCCGGTTCTTTTCCGATATTTACGTTGTCCCGCAGAACCTTTAATGGTCCAGCCATACCGCATCGGCGGCTGTTTGAGCTTCTTGGAACGCCGATAGCTGGGGCGGACCTGCAATTTACGGCGGACCCTTATCTGATTGAAGCCGCTATGGCCGGCGGCAAGCCTGCTCCGGAACCGGGAGGGTTTCAGTTTTATCCGTCGAAAATACAGAAACAAGGCTGGCAGAGCTTTACCACCCTGCGGAAACCTCCGATTGCAGAGGATTTACGGATAAGCCCTGTCTCAGACCCTGCGCTTCGAGCTGCCCTACAGGAACGGCTCACCTATCAGGCGCGGTTTCGCAGACAGCGGATGCCTCAGCCGGAGGGGACTCAAAAAGACGAGACCCCTTATATTACACCGACGGATCTCAACGAATATATAGCATGTCCCTTCAAGTGGGTACTGCAAAAGGCGCTGCTTCTTAAAGAGAAACAAACCGAGATTGAAACCATTGATCAGCGGGATTTAGGAGTCTTGTATCACCGTATATTGGAACGTTTTTTTAAACGGATAAAAAATGAGGATAGTTCTTTCAAGGGAGAAAACCTATTTCTTTATAAAACCTATATAATAGAGGAAACTCAAAACGCCTTGAAAGAAGCCCGTTCCAGAGAAGGCGCGTTTCAGGAATCGATTTACGCTATGCTGGAAAGGCGGATCACTGCCGCTTTGACTGATTATCTTACACAAGACCTGTCAGTGCTTATGAACGCTGAAATTATAGGCTCTGAATACGCCTTAGAGAAGACCTATTCGCCGATAGAGCCGCGATTAATTGGTAAGACCGATCTGGCGCTGGAATACAGAGACGGAGGACTAATCCTGCTAGACTTTAAGACAGGAACAATGCCTACGAAAAAAGAACTGCTTCTAGGGGATCGGGAGTACCCGGAAGACCTACAGATGGCTGCGTATATTGCTATGATAGAAGATGACGGGGATAAGGATAGCATAAAAACCGTCAAGACTGCCCGGTTTTATTCGATAGACAATCGGGAGTTTCAGCGGGTTGTGTCTGAAAAAGAAGAACATGAAAAAGATATAATTCCAAGAATCGACTATACACAAGCGGTTGAGGCGGTGGACAAGGTTTTTGCAAAAGTAACGGAAACCATGAATCTAGGGGCTTATCCAGTACCGAAATACCCGAAACGCAAGAACTGCGCCGGGTGTAAGGTTTCCTCAGTATGCCGGATTCCTTTTGTCGGCGGCGAACTTATTTCTCAAATTTCTCAAATTAATAGTTGAGTTTCTGGTGTGAGTAGTATAGTTTTTTAACGAAAATTTATTTCTTGCCGCTGTACCTCTTTATATTCCATACCTAAAATCAAGGGTTTTACGGCAGTTTTGATAATGAGTAACAGCGGAAAATTCCAGATTTCTTTCAGAATTTCATCTTTTATAAATAATTCATCCTGTCCATTTGGAACCCTATCAAATACTTTCCGGGGATTTCCCTTCCAGAAAAATGATGAGATGAAAATATTTGAATCTAAAACTGCTTTCATTTGTTTTTTCTGTAGTTTCTGATATCTTCCATAACATCATATTCCGTAAAATTATTTTTTGCCGAAACGCTTTCCCTGTAAGTATATAATTCCTGTGCCAGGGGAGATAATACGGAGAAAAGCGATATTGATTTACTTATGGGTAAAAAAATGAATGGCTTTCCGTCACATCCACAACGATATCTCAACTTGAAAAGCCTCTTCATAACACTTGACAATTCTTTTATTCCCTTCTATACTCTATTTTGTACGCATTACAAGGAGATATACAACCAATGGCTTCAACTATTGGTATTAAAACCGCTAATGGTGAATTTTACCCTGTTTTGGAGGAAAATTCGACTATTAAAAAGAGACTTATTCTGACTACAGTTCATAACAAACAAGCGAGTGTATATGTTGATCTGTATAAAAGTGATAATCAGACTATAAGTGAGGATGGTTATATCGGCAGTCTTGTAGTTGAACATATTAGAGGCAAGCCAAAGGGAGAGCCTTCTATAGAATTACTTGTTTCTTCTAATAAAAATGGAGAAATTACAGCTGAAGCCGGAGATTTAGACCCTGCGTCAAAGGGAAGCCGTCCCTGTTTGAATGTCTCCCTTGCCTCTTTAGAACAGGAAGCGCAGGAATTTCCAGATTTTGTCTTAGACCATCAAGATAGGGTATCATCAGAGACCGCTGATATCCCGTGGTTAAAGTTGTTTCTTCTCTTTTTATGTATTACTATAGTATGTTTTGGATTATGGTTTTTTCTTTTTAGCGGTTTTAGGAACGGTTCTCAGGGTAAACTTTCTGAGCAGGCGGAATCGATTCTAATCGAATCAGCGGTTTCTGTAGAATCAGGGGATATTCCTGAATCGGAATCCTTCCCGGAAGCGGTATGCCTTGAACTGGAAGCAGTCTCAGAGGTTCCAGAATTAGAAGAACCTTGGACGGACCTTAACCGGTTCAGGCTCTAAAACCAGAATCTTGCCGTCTACAGCAGAGACGGCGCTGTTAGAATCAGGAACGCCTCCGGCAGAGCGGCGACGAGGAGACGCTCTGCCGGATATATCGGAGGCTTTTTATTATAATCCTTGACTTTATCCGCAGATTGTTCGGTTTCATAAAATCCGTATTATTTCAGGTAAAACCGTCGGCAGCCTTCCTAGACCTTAGAAGTATATTAGTATTATTACTCTTCTTGTTTCTCAATAGTTTGACAGCTTGTAAAGGTCAGGAAGTGGTAGAGGTAAATCAGGAAGAAGTAATTCAAAAATTTAAAAGCGGCGATATTGGATTTATTATGAAAGCAGACCCAATGGAAGTGTGGGAATTGGCAAAAATCAACCCTTCTGCGTCTTTCTATGCGGGACTGATGGTTCGCACCCAAGAACAGGCAGGCGTAGATTCAGCGCAGGAGCATATACGGGCTAGTCTCACCCTGTTTCAGGCTGCTTTGGGAAGTCCCGCAATACGAATCCGAGAAGAAGCCGCTAGAGAACTGGTAATGCCAGTATTGGCAGGGGAAGTTCCTGCTAATCCGCTCCTAAGCCGCCTGAAAAATACCGCTCCTAAGCCTGATCCCCGGAATAAGCCCTCTGAAAAACTTATTACCCTTCCGCAAAACAATCCAGTTTTGACCCTTCATGCTGCGGCGCTGTATACATTAGGGCGGTACAATGAGACGATGAAAAACCTTGAGACTCAAAAAGAGTTTTCTAATTGGGATAAGTCTATTTCCCTAGCTGCGGCTTTAGGTCTTCAAAAGCAGAATACCCACATCCAATATGAAAGAACGAGTCCTGAGAAAAATATTCTTCGCGGAAAATTCCTTAATTTTTTGTTGACCGGACCTCCTGACAAGTCCTACCAGTGGACCTTCAGAGAAGTCTTGCGCCAAGAGCCGGAGTTTTTCTCTGAAGCTGAAACCGCCGCTGTACTTGGACGCTTTGCCGTCTCTGAATCGAGAGCGTACGGAGAAGCTCTGAGGCATTTCCGGTTTATCTTGGAGCAGGATCGTTCCCTCTTTTTTCAATACCCTGAATTGACCGGCGATCTCGGACGGAGTTTTCAATATACAAACGCCGCCAGTCAAGCTGAAGGAATAACACTGTTTCTTGAATGGGATAAGGCGTTACAATCGGGTCTATCCATAGACAACGGATTTTCTAGGGGGAATCCGGGGATCGATACTTCTCAAGTCCATTTCCGAGTTCTCTATTATCTGGGAAGAATAGAACGGGAAAGGAAAAAACACGCTCAAGCAGCGATTTATTTTACCGCTGCTCTTCCTTATGCGCCGGATCCTCTGCAGAAAGACGCTTGTATATGGTATATTTTGAATACAACCTGGTTGAATAAACGGGAAAATCTTCGTCCCGCACACTCTATGTACATTCAAGACTGGCAAGACCCTTCTTATTTTGCGGATATGATGGATTTACTGTGTTGTTATCTTACCGCAAATCGGCAATGGCAGGATATGCTGGAGCTTTTTCCTCAAATTTGGCTTTGGGCTGACAAAGCGACTGTAGCAAAATACGCTTATATTCTTGGACGGGGAGTATCAGAAGAGTATATTTCGGTGACAGCCGCCGCTAATACGCTGCATACGGTTGGTATGGGAGGACTGTTTTCACCGGAAGAACAAAAAAAATTCTTAGCCCGTACCTTTTTCCGCATTGCTTTTGAAGAAAAGAACGCCTCCTTCTACTATCGTGTTATAAGCGCTTCTCGTTTGGGAGACGGCGTGTCCCCTATTCCTGTGGAATCAGAGGAATTTCAAGAACAGGAAGGTCCTCAAGACTTTCCCAATCAGGATGAGATGGAACTGCTTGTAGGCTTTTTTGAATTCGGCGCTTCTTTGTATAGTTTGCCTTATATCAAAGATGTTCGGGACAGGCTTTCTGTGTTAGAACTGCGGATAATTGCACAGGCTTTGACCGATCACAAACATTGGATAGAAGCTATCAGACTGGTAAACGTCTATATGGAGCGGGAAGACTACGAGGTAAGCCGACAAGACCTAATCCTATCCTACCCTAGAGCTTTTAGGGATATTATCGAAGCAAACGCAAAAGAAGCGGGAATCTCTCCGGAAATTCTGTATGGACTTATCCGTACCGAAAGTTACTTTGACCCAAACATCATGTCTTCCGTCGGCGCTATAGGTCTATCCCAGCTCATGCCTGATACCGCCCGGGAACAGGCGGAACGCATCAAGAAACAAGGAGGACCAGATTATCTGGAGCATCTAAACCTCCAAGACCCTGGGATCAATGTTCATATTGGTACATTCTACTTGAAGTATCTTTTTGATCTGATGAAAAGCCCTATGCAGGCGTTACTTTCTTATAACGGCGGGTACAATAGAGTCCGCCGCTGGCGTAATGCTGAATTAAAACTGCCGGAAGACCTCTTTGTGGAGACTATCGAGCTTATTGAAACCCGAGAATACGGCAAACGGGTCTTAGGCGCTGCCGCAGCTTACGGTTATTTATATTTTGATATGCCTATGGAAGCGGTGGTTGCGGAAATATTCAGATAAGAAAAACCATTGTGCTTAACAAGCAGGGCTGCTGGATGTAACCATTATCCGCAGATTACCCTTATTTTCGTAGATTAAGAGATGAAAAATCAGCATAATCCGCAGACTTTTTTTAAAAATGATTAATAAATAGATTCTTTAAGCGCTTTTTTGTCTTTGGGTTCAGAATTTTGACAAGTTTTTTGATAGGTAAAAATGCTTTTGCCCTGAGCTTATAACAACGCTTGACATTCAGTCATTGTTCTTTCATACTGCATTAGTCGAAAAGACCTGCCTGAGCGGACCAGGGAAGTAAGGTCTATAGAGAGACGGTAACTCTCTTTTTTACCGGGAGGGTTATGAAAACCAAGGGGTTTCCCTTGGCAGGCTAGGAAAACAGCGCTTTTATAGAATAAGTTTTGAAAGAGACCCAAGCTATAAGATAAACGCTTTAGTTTAGGGCAGCTGATTCTGGAATTTTTTAGTATCCCTCTTGCTATAAAAGAAAATTCCGCATAAAGTTAAAGGTAAGAGATTTTTAAGGAAGCGTTCCGAGATAATAGGTACGCTTCCTTAGAAATCTCGAAGACCTTGAAGGGATATATTTTTGGGGTAAGTTTTTTTCATTAGGTTCGGGAGGGGAACGATTCGATCCTAGTCTACTTCAAAAGATCGGTTGGAGGATTTTTTTTCAGTGTTGTTAAAAGAGAGCGGGTCTCATCAGCTAACGAAATCTCGCGTGATAGAACTCGCGGGGGCGGTGATATTGGGATTGTTTTCTATTATTATGGCTGTTTCTATTGCAGGGGCCCTTTTTCGAGGTTCTGAAATTTTCTTTGGTTTAGGAAATTTCTTTGTAGACGCATTGGGAATTCTTGCCTTTGGTATTCCGATTTATCTGTTTTGCGCCGCCCTATTATTAGCAAGCCCTATATATCGTCCGGATCGTATTTTTATCCTCAGTTGCTCTTTGATTCCGTTTGTAACCCTTGCAATAGGGTTTGTTTTTATCCGAGATTTTGATTATTGGTCAACTCAATTCGACCTTTTTTATTGGGCGGGAAAAGGGGGATTTAACTTATTTATTATCCTTTTGACCATTATTGAAGGACTGATTATCGTGGCTTTTACCTCCATGCTTTTTCCCCAAGGGAGATTAAAAGAAGAAGCCGCTGAATTTGAAAATTCCCCTGTTTCTAAGCAATCAGAAGAATCCCTTCACTATGAAACTCTTTGGCAACGATCAAAGCCTTTCTGGGAATCCGCGAAAGGCAGGGCGATGCTGCTTATTCCTGATAGGCTGTGGCGGAAATCTCAGGGTATTCCTACCAACCTAGAAGAATCTAAGCCAAACTACGAGGACTTATATTTCAAGGAACTCAATAATACTGAGGGAATCGATATAGAGGGCATTAGACTGCCGGATATAAAGCCCTTGGCTTCGGCATCGGCAATGAGTAAACTCGAAACCCTTTCCGCTTATTATAAGGAACCTGTTCCAGATGAATCCGCTGAAGCCCGTTATACAACGCATACAACGTATCCTGACGAAGGGATTGATATTATCATAGAACCTCTTGTTGAAGAAGCCCCTACCCCTGGGGAAGAGCCGCTTCTTAAAAGGACTATAGTTTCTAAGGTTGAGGAAGTTCCATACCCTCCCATAAGGGTTTCTTCTTCGTGGGAATCCTACCGCATCCCTGTAAAGGGAATTCTAAATCAATATCAATTAGATCAAACCGGCGCCGCCGAGGATCAGTCCATTATTGACGCCGCAGTGATTCTCAAAGAAACGCTGCGGGAATTCAATATTCAAGCTGAAGTTATCGGCATCTGGAAAGGACCTGCGATTACTATGTTTGAGATAGTTCCGGCAGGAGGGGTAAAACTTTCTAAAATCATCAATCTGCAAGATAACATCGCGCTAAAACTGTCAGCTTCTTCTATACGGATTGTCCCGCCGGTTCCGGGAAAACACGCGGTAGGCATTGAAGTTCCCAGCACAAAACGGACTATCGTATCTTTTGGGGAGATCCTCAAAGAAGACTGCTGCCAAGAAGGCAAGTCCTTTGAAATACCGGTAATCTTGGGAAAAGACATTACCGGCGAAACCTGGATTGTGGATCTGGTTCAAACCCCGCATCTGCTCGTTGCCGGCGCCCCAGGTTCAGGAAAATCGGTTTGTCTCAACTGTTTGGTTCTGTCTATTCTTTATCAGATGTCTCCGGTAGAATGCCGGCTCATCATGATCGATCCTAACATTGCGGAATTGAAAGTATACAATGATATTCCCCATCTGCTCACGCCGGTAATCACAGATTCTAAACGAGCGTTTCAAGCGCTCCAATACTGTATCTTTGAGATGGAACGGCGCTATGCGTGTCTTGATTCCTTGGGGGTTCGGGATATACGGAGTTACAACAAACGCATTAAGGAACGGGGGATCGGCGTGGAGCCGCTGCCGTATATTGTGATAGCAATTAATGAATTTGCGGATCTTATGGTAAGGTCTGGAAAAGAATTTGAATCCACCCTCGCTCAATTAGCCGCGATGAGCCGTACTGTGGGGATTCATTTGGTATTAGCGACCCAGTATCCTTCTATTGATGTGATTACCGGCCTGATTAAAGCCAATATTCCCAGTCGAATCGCTTTTATGGTTGCCAGCAAGATAGACAGCCGGCTTATACTTGATGCTTCAGGAGCGGAGAAACTTCTTGGCAGGGGAGATATGCTTTACACCACCGGCGCGGGAGACATACCGGTTCGTATGCAGGGAGCGTATATTTCAGAGGAAGAAGTTGAACGGGCGGTGGAATATATCAAAACTTTGGGATATCCTGATTATATTGACGATGAACTGTTCATTGACGACGACGAGGGACAGGACGCGTTAATTCCCGCGGAGGAAGAAGATCCGCTCTATGAACGGGCGGTAGCAATCATTATCCAAGAGGGCAAAGCCGATGCCGGTTATCTCCAGCGCCGGCTGAAAATCGGCTATAACCGAGCGGTTCGGCTCATAGATCGGATGGAACAGCAGGGGCTGATTATTCTTTCTTCCTAAATTTTCTAAACTTTAAAATTATCCAGTTGCTGAGAAATCACGATGATCTTTTTTTGCGTTTCTTGTGCAACAGTAATGGCGGTTTGAGATATATCGCCGATTGCCGCAGTGTTGCTTGAAATCTTATGCATCTTGTCTTGTACGTCAAGAGAAATGCTCTTTACATGATCTATCTCTCCCAGAACAGTCTGACTCTCTTCCCGCATATCCGATGCATTAGTTTGAACCTTTTTACTAAGATCAATAATAATCTGAAGCTGAGAGCGGATGGCTTCAGATTTCTCATTTTGCGTACTGATACTGGACGAAGCGTCTTTGATAAAACCGCTTACTTCTTCTATATACTGGATCATTGTTTCTGATGATTTTCGAGTTATACTTGACGCATTGACCACCATATCAATCCCGGACTGAATCTCTCTAATTTGGTTCCCTACAACCTTTGAATGAATAGTCGTATCTTCCGCGAGTTTCCGAATCTCATCGGATACTACCGCAAAACCCTGTCCCGCCGCTCCCGCATGGGCTGCTTCAATCGCCGCATTCATCGCAAGCAGATTCGTTTGAGCCGCAATACTTGAAATCATCTGGTTTGTGTTATTGAGTACCTCTGAAAGCTCATAGATATTCTTGATCTGCCCTTCAAGCACCGCCTGTTTCGACTTGCCCACTTCGGTAGCCTCTATAAGGCGTTCCATTTCAGCGGTCAATTTCAGAATTATCTCCTGTTCATCGGTAATGCTCTTGAGCAAACTAGTGGTATCTTCATTAGATTGAGTAATAATATCATATTGCTTCCCTATCAGATTGTCTAATTTTGTGATATTCTCCGCAATTCCGCCCATAGACTCAGAAACATTGCTGACGCTGCCGGTTTGTTTATCCGCTTTTTCCGTAACGTCTGTAATATGCCCTTGAATCAGTTTGACTTGCTGCTGGTTAGTGCCGGCGCTCATTTCAAGAGAATCTCCCGCGGACCTAAGTTCTTTCATCTGATTTTTCAGCATCGTCAGCATACCGCTGACTTGTTTAACTGTATCCAGAAAAGCCTGTCCTGTAAGCCCGACTTCGTCTTTCCGTCTGAGTATGTCTTCAGGAATAGTAAGCGCAAAATCCCCTTGAGCAAGAGAACCTAGAGCAGAATTAAAATAGTCCAGGGGGGATACGATCCGGCCTATCATTATACCTATAAAAATCGTACAGAGAACAAGAGAAACCAAAATTCCGATAAAACAAATTACATTTAATCTTGTTATATCAGTCATCAGACCCTGCATGGGACTTTCAATGTTATAGGCTAAGGCAAAATAAGACGTTGTATCTACATTGAGGAAAAGCACATACCGAACCGCGCCGTTAGCGATAACAGGATAAAAAATCCGGGACTCCTGAGAATCCATATAGATTTTGATCTGAGAAGAATCCCTGAAAAGCGCGTCTATCTCTGGAGACCCAGAGTTTACTACCGCTCCCTGGGTATAATACGGCTTCTGCCCCGGGGCTTGGTTATGGGTAAGCGTAAGACGGTCAACGTCAAATAGATTCATAGATTTAATGCCGGTATCTTGGCTGATATACTGCTGCAAATACTGATGAATAATAGAGGTGTTCAATGCGGATTCAAGCACCCCTCGACCGCCTAAACGGGGGATCGCGGTAAACTTGAATATCTCCTTAGTTTCAAATTTCATTTTGAAGTTAGAAGGTATATAATCGGATTTTCCAGTAACAAGTCCCCGATAGTCTGTAGCAATGTCAAACAGAGAAATACCGGCTGCTTCAGGTTCAGTACTGAGCGTAAAAACGCCGTTTATATCCCCAAGATACAAGTCAGACATATTAGTCTCTCGTTTGAGCCGCTCCAAATCCTCAAGGGTAAGCCTGGCTCCGCTGAGTTGATCCGCTTCTCTGAGCAGTTTAGCGGCGTTGAGCATATTTTTATCGATTTCTGTCTCAAGGACGACTACATAATTGCTTATATCTCTTGCCAAGGTCTCTAACCGTTCTTGGACAATTTTTTCAATATCCTGATTCACTTGAGTTATCATAGACATTCCATGCTGTTTTACCTGAGCGCTGATCACGACAATAATCATGCCCACAATACAGAGGATGATAAACGCCATCAGTCCCAAGAAACCGATTATTTTTACTCGTATATTCATATACTGCCCCCCTTTGTTACATTCCGTTGCAGGTATTGCCCATTCCTCCGCCTCCCCTGTTTCTAGGTTTTATCCTGTCAGTTTATCCTGATCCGCTGTTTCCGACATATTCATGAGTATATCCTTACGCTCCAGAGATTTCTTAATAAGAAGCCCTTTTTCGCTTAACAAATCCACGCAGGTTCCGTTTTGGATAAGCCGGACTCGGGGTTTGAGCAAAGGAACGCCTTCAGCATATTCCAATACCCGGGCGGCAGCGCCATTATTCAGCTCTACCATCGAACCCACTGGATACATACCCATCAGATGAACAAAGGCTTTCAATACCTCAGGATCAAACTGTATCATTGTATTAGACACCAGATTTTTCATAGCTTGATGTCCTCCAAAAGCGCGTCGATAGGGACGTTCCGTGATCATAGCGGTGAATGCATCGGCTACCGCGATAATTCGGGATTCAAGCTCAATATCCGCACCTGCCAACCGTTTCGGATAGCCTTCGCCGTTCCAAGATTCATGATGCTGCAACGCGATCAACGCAACATCTTCAAAACAATGGAGTTCTCTGCCGATAACCTTATAACTCTGAAGAGGATGCGTCAAAATATACCATTGTTCGGCTTTTGAAAGACTTTCAGGTTTTTCAAGAATCTCTTGAGGAATACAGAGCATCCCCACGTCATGAAGCAGAGCGGCTTCTATTACCGTTCTGTTTTGGGTAAATGAAAGATGCATTCTATCGGCTATTACAGAAGCAAGAATCCCGGCGTCTACCGCATTTTTTGCTTGTACTTTATGCGTCCCTTGAGCGCCGATTACGAATTCAAGAAACCTCCGGCGTTCCTGGTACACTTTATCGACTACGCTTTCCATACAATCTGCAACAATACAATGATTCAACGTAATCTTAACAAAAACCGCATCGACCCATTCAATAAGTTCTAAATAACTCTGATAGGTCTTTTGCCACTCATCTTCAGCGTACGCTGTGTTTCCCATCACCTTGACTTATAATTCCTTTTAATGATATATGTAGTGGTTTTCACAAAAAATTGACTCCTTTCTGATCCGGCTAGTTTTTTTTCTTAACCACAATAATCTTTTTTTTCGGCGCCCCCGAAGATTCCAGCTCGGCTTGAGGGATTCCTTCCCTTTCCTGAGGCGGTTTTGGCGGGCGTCTTACCAGAGACGGCGGTGCCGGCGGTATTTTCAATGGTAATTGGGCTGGAGAGAGCGACTTTTCCTGATGCTGTTTCTCCAGCCGTTCCTGCCTTTTCTGGGCTTTCCGCAGAACTGCGGCTTCCCGCTGTTCCTTCAGCATATTGGGCAGCTCAAAAACCCGCCAGCCGAACTTGTTCACCAAATGAGGCATCTGATCTTTCCAGTCTTCAGGAACCTTGTAGTCATCATGCCCATGAGCTTCAGCGTTTTTGGTAACTACCTCGATTAAACCGTCTATGGTTAATTCACCGGCGTTAATTTTTTCCTGGATATAGACCAGACAGGGAAAAATATAGTGGTGTAAATACTTTGTTTTCCCCATACTATTTTCAGATTTTTCAGTCTTTTCAGGCTCTGTCATGTAAACATCTCTCCTTATGCTTATAACTATAGGGTATTCCCCATTTTTTTTCAATACAGTCGATGGTATGGCTCCCAGATTTGAAATAGTAATAATAATATTAATTACTTAACAGATCAAGATTCTCAAATATTTTTTCCGCAGGCCAATTCCACCATTGAATTTCTAACAGATGCTTAATCAAATCATCGTCAAAACGTTTCCGTATGATCCGCACTGGATTGCCCCCGGCTACCCAATAGGGAGGAATATCTGTGGAAACCACGCTGTTTGCCATGATGATCGCTCCGTCGTCAATATGCACTCCCGGCTGTATGGTCACATTTCGCTGGATCATTACATCATTACCGATAATCGTATCTTTATTCAAGGCGGTTTCCGACGAAGTCGGACTGATCTTTTCCCAGCCGTTTCCCATACTATAGAACGGATAAGCAGTAACCGAACTCATCCGTCGATTCAGCCCATTCATAACAAACTCAACCCCTTGTGCAATGCCGCAAAACTTCCCGATAATGAGCTTGTCCCCAATGAGGGGATCAAGATAGACAACATGGCTTTCAAAATCCTCTGGATTGTGAGGGTCTTCATAATAAGTATAATCCCCTATGATAATCTGAGGATTTTTAACCACGTTTTTTATATAACAGATACTCTTGATGCTTGGATTAGGATATATACTGTTAGGATCAGGACCGGCTCTACTCATATTTACCTCTTAAATTTTGAAATGTTTCACAACGCTTTCCATCTGCTGGATATTCTTGATGGTTTTCGCCACTACATCTGATACGTTTTTAGAACTGTCTTCTATAGTTTGAAACTGGGAAACGATCTGTTCGATATTTTCTTGAATTTCACCGGAAGTGCTTGTCAGATGATGTATTGTTGTGATAATCGTTTGATTCCCAGCGCTCATATCCTTTGAACCGTTCCGCACTTTGAAGGTAACATCCTTAGCGGTTTGCAGGGTGTTGAGAATCTGTGAAGAATCGGCTTTCTGCTCGTTCATGGCTTCCTGAATCTCTCGGACTATTGCGTCGGTTTCTCCTATCCGATTCGACACCCGGGAGAAAGCGTTTTCCGAGTCCTTGGAAGTAGTAACCACTTCAGCAATCGCCTGCTGGACCAGATTAATTTCTTCACGAATATTCTTTGACTGGGCGGCGGAGGTTTCCGCTAATTTTCGGATCTCATCAGCCACTACCGCAAAACCTTTGCCTGTTTCCCCCGCATGGGCTGCTTCGATTGCCGCGTTCATAGCGAGCAAGTTAGTCTGGCTTGCTATGGTAGCAATAACTTTATTGGCTTCCAAAAGGGCTGCTGAACGTTCCGCAATAAGCTCGATTTTTTTTCTCGACTCTATCTGGGCTTCCTTACCCTGTAACGCAAGGGAGATAAGCTCAGTAAACTGATCCGCCATCGTGTTGATAGAGGTGCTGGCAGCCCCAATATTAGCGATCATTTCTTCTATAGAAGAAAATGCTGAGGTTACGCTGTTTGCCTGATCATCGATCATTTTTTCCATAACCGTAATATTGTGGGATACGGAGTCTACCGCGCTGGAAGATTCGGTAACGCTTTGAGCCTGTATTTGAGATTTTTGCTTAACATTGGTGATATTTGAAGCAATATGAGCTATGGCGCTGTCGCTATTCTGAGCGTTTTTCTGGAGTTCTTTCCCAACTTCCGTAAAATCTGTCTGAATATCCTTGATTATTTTGATACTTGAAGCCAAATTACTGCAAAAATAATTGATATATCCGGCTATTGAACTTAATTCATCAATAGACCCAATATAAATCCGCTGCTTCAGGTCTTTTTCCGCTGAAGAAATCTGATCAAGCTGGGTAATAATCGAATTATATATTATTTTATTCGTATTTCCCAGCCCCAGAATGAGAATACATGTTATTACTAAGAACACAATGCTTGTAAGAACTACTGTTATCTTTGATCGTTCAAACAGATTCGGAGCCTCCAGCGATTTTGCTTCAAATAGGAGCAGAATAAAGCTTGCCGCCAGCATTAGAGTCATCACGCAAACAAAGATAGGAATTATCACTACCTTGAGGTATTGGCGGGATTCTTTAAGGTTTCTGGGATACTTAATAATAGACTGGGAAAACATAAAACGGTTTACAATACGGTCTCCCTGAAAATACATAAAAGCGCCGAACAGCAAACTGAACGATGCCTGATAAAGAAATATGCCCAATTTTTGGTCATCTCTAAGCCCCAATAGCGGTACCAGCAGGATAAAAACCCCTTCATAGAGCAACGCAAAAACAATATAAACTCCCAAGGTGAGGATAGGAAATAAGCCGATTTGTTCCAGATTAGTCTGGTTCATATCCTTTTCATGCTGGGCTTGGTTAAAATCTTTACCTAGAATTTCCGCCATTTTCATAAAAGCAATAACGGTTAAGACAATAAAAACAATGCTTATTCCCGCCAACGCGAGAATTCCTGTTCCCTGTACAGCGGAAGTCTTAAAAATAAAAATAGACCCTATTACTGCTAAAACATTGGCCATACATGTGCCTAGTATCCAGGCAAGATATGACTGCTGCATTTTTTGCATAGAGTACGCTCCCTTATAAAATAATATATAGTAAATATCGGCAACAAAGACCAAAGTTATCTATATGAAAAAAACGATTTCTCTCAATTATGCTCACTTAAAATGGCGCGTTCTTTTGGGCTTGGATGCTTAAAAAATGTTGACTTTACCTCCTCGGATAGACAAAAAGATAAGCGGAAAATATAAAGTAAGGAGAGGGAAAAATGAGGCGGAACTGGTCAGGCTTATTTGGAATATTGTGTTCAGGTTCAGCTTCACCGGAATAGGAAGTTCCGGCGTTGGACTACACCGTCCGCGTATCCCGCAACGCCTCGCAGCAAAAGCCGCAGGCACAGGGGGGACTTATGCGAAATGGCGGTTAAAATTATCTGAAATGATTTTGAA
>JAITHD010000111.1 GCA_031280155.1 Treponema sp.
AGCGCACCGGCTCTGTTATTTTGGGCAGTTTAAGGGTTTGTCCCTCAAAATGAACGGCAACGGACATTCCGGTCCGGTAGCTGTCGTTATGATTATGCTTTGACTTAAACCTGGGAAACCCTACTGCCTCCCCTTTTCTTACTCCCTTTAAGGACTTGTAGAAGTTGGCGTATGCGGCTTCCAGATTACGCCGGGACTGCTGCAACGCGAACGCGTCTGCTTCTTTCAGAAACTCATGCTCCGCTTTATATTCCTTCTCCGTTTTATATTTGTGCGTGTAGAGGGCTTCCCGGTTATCTTTTAATGTTTGGTACGTTTCAATCCGTTCCGCCAGCATTTGGTTGTACAAAAACCGGCAACAACCAAGCGTTTTATTGAGAAACGCCTGTTGCTCCGAGGTTGGATAGAGTCTTACTTTGAAAGCCCTTTGGATGTTCACAATTTTATACTAACCTATCTTTTCGTAAAGGTCAAAGGATTTCCAACCTATCTTTTGCCGCTGTGCCGCCTTATATCCCCAGCACTAAAGGGTTTTTTCTATAAGGTTTTACGGCGGTTGTGATAATTCTTCATATTCCCCTAATTGACTATTGGGTAAGGACTGCCGTGTCTATTCTATCGGTATACTGAAGTTTTTAGCTAGTTTTTCAGTAAAAATCTCTTGACAGTCTGAACCGTTCTTTCTATATTTTATTTATCATATAAAATAAATAGGAATTATAGGATATTCCGTAATGCAAGGAGCAATAACATGGCAGAAAAAACCATCAACGCATTAGGACGAAACGCCGCATATCAGTTGGCAAACGTCACGAAAACGCCTCCCCAGTTCGGGGGGCTTACCCCTAAGTGGCTGACCAGAGCGCTGGAATTCAAAGGACTGGAATCAGGAATCTATCGGGTGAATCGGGTTGCCGAAGAGGAATCGCCGCTGGATGCGCTGTGCAGCCAAGACCCCAAAAAAACTGAGATTCCGCAAGGCTTTGTAGCGTATATCCCTAAGCCTCGGGAATATGAACTCAACTCGATTTCTACTATTATTAACGTGGATACCAAAATTTCCGACGTGTACAGTTCCCCATACAATCAGATCGAAGAGCAGATCAAGCTGGCTATTGAAAGTCTCAAGGAACGGCAAGAAAGCCAGATCATCAACAGCGATGATTATGGGCTGCTCAAGAACGTTGCGGATTCTCAGCGGGTTCAGACCCGCTACGGACGCCCCATGCCGGATGATCTTGACGAGCTTATTACCAAAGTCTGGAAAGAACCGAGCTTTTTCCTTGCTCACCCAAGAGCAATCGCGGCTTTTGAGCGGGAATGCACGCGCCGGGGAGTTCCGCCGGTAACAGTGAACATTGCCGGCGGAATCTTTATCGCCTGGCGGGGTATTCCGCTTATCCCCACAGATAAACTCTTTGTAGACGGGCTTAAAAACCCCAAGTCGAAAACCGGTAAAACGAATATCCTCCTGGTCCGTTCCGGCGAAGCTAAACGGGGTGTAATCGGTCTCTATCAAGCGGGACTGCCGGGGGAACAATCCCGGGGACTCTCGGTTCGTTTCAGGGGCATCGATGGAAACGGCGCAGCCTCTTATTTGCTTTCGGTGTATTGCTCTGCCGCAATCCTTGCGGACGACGCGCTGGCCGTATTGGAAGACGTGGAAGTCGGTGACTACTATGAATACACCCAGCAGCCAGTTTAATCTTGCCGAATGGGGACTTCCTTCGGAAACTGAAATTGCTTCGTTGGCGGCATCGTATTTTCCTGAATTGGGCGGTCCAGGGACGGCGTTTCAGGACGCGCATATTCTGGATATTCCTTTTCAAGCCAACCAGACGGAAGTTTTTTGTCGTCCCGCTGGTTTCGACAGTTCCCAAACCTTCAGTCCCAGGGTATTTCCGGCAAACTCGCCCCAGCAACCCCTAGTCTCTGCTTACGGTTCCTCGCCCTCCAGGGCTTATATGGTGGGTCATCGCGCTCTGGACTCGATCCGGTCGGATTTTCCCATCCTGTCAGAAAAGGTGAACAACAAGAACCTGGTCTGGCTGGACAACGCGGCGACTACCCAGCGTCCCCGGCAGGTGATCGAGCGGATCAGATACTACTATGAGCATGAGAATTCCAATGTCCATCGAGGCGCTCACGAGCTTGCAGAGCGCTCGACTAACGCCTACGAGGAAGCAAGGGCAAAAACCGCTCAGTTTATCGGTGCGCCTTCAGCGGACAATATCGTATATGTCCGGGGAACCACCGAGGGGATCAATCTTGTAGCGTATGCGTATGTGAAGCCCCTGCTCAAACCCGGAGATGAGATTATCCTCACTATGCTGGAACATCACGCCAATATTGTGCCTTGGCAGCTCATCGCTGAAGAGACCGGCGCGGTTCTTCGGGTTGCGCCGATAGATCAAACCGGTCGGATTATCCTTTCGGAATACGAAAAACTGTTCAGCCGCCGCACCCGTTTTGTTGCGGCTGCCCATGTATCGAATGCGCTGGGAACTGTCGCGCCGGTGGCGGAGCTGGTTCAGATTGCTCACGCCCAGGGGGTACGCATTTTGATTGACGGCGCTCAGTCCGTATCCCATATTCCGGTGAATGTTTCAGCGCTGTCTGCGGATTTCTTTGTATTTTCAGGGCATAAAATATTCGGACCTACCGGAATTGGAGCACTTTACGGCAAAAGCGATGCCCTTGAAGCGGCAAGACCTTGGCAAGGCGGGGGAAATATGATCGCCGATGTAACCTTTGAGCGCACCCGGTACCAGAAGCCGCCTGAGAAATTCGAAGCCGGTACCGGTAATATCGCCGATGCGGTGGGGCTGGGCGCGGCGCTGGACTATGTTTCCGAAATCGGCATCGCCAACATCGCCGCATGGGAACATGAACTTTTGCAATACGGTATGAGGGAACTGGAAAAAATCCCCGGACTGAGACTCGTCGGAACCGCACCGGAAAAAACAAGCGTACTTTCCTTTGTGCTTGAAGGATGCAGTCTTGAGGAAGCGGGCAAACACCTGAGCAGACAGGGCATTGCGGTACGGGCGGGTCATCACTGCGCCCAGCCGGTACACCGCTTCTTCGGGCTTGAGGGAACCATCCGCCCCTCGCTGGCTTTCTACAACACCCCGGAAGAGATCGATAAACTCGCCGCCGCGCTCTTGGAACTGACCCGGAAATAAGGAATAAGGACTGAAATTTGACAACTCCCCAGGCCTCAAGGCTGGGGAGTCTTGCTTCGACGATACATACCTGGGCATAGTTTAGTTATCGCAAAACTCCCTAAAGGGAGCTTTACGGTGGTTCCAACCTATGCTCCCGGTCTTATGGTATCTCCACAAACATAGATTCCTGAGTATCAGTAGTATGATAAGTATACCGCCGGGCCCTTGGGTGCGGATTTTTTGCGCCTTATATCCCTGTGCCTAAAGGCAGGGGCTTTATGTCGCTTTTGGTAATCGCTGTCGGCGCGGTTAGCCGGTTTAAACCGGCATCTTACCCTGTCAATAAGGCGCCGAGAAGGGACGCACAGGGTCTCACTGCTGCCGGAGATCCCAGGAGGGTTTCTAAAATCCTCTTTTTCTCACCACCTATAGGGTCTGTGTTAAAAACATCCTTCGGCCGCACGGCAGCCAAAGGATCACCTCTATTTCACAGTCTTTGAAAGACCCAGAACAGCGTTAAGTTTCTATTCCTTTTGTACGGCCTGTACCTTTCGAAAGAAATTAAAATAATTTGTGTCGATTATATCAATCTCTTTTCCTTTGGTTGCGTCAAGAAATTCCTGATAACCCTTTGTAACCAATCCGAGTATAATGCTATACTCTGCGATAACCGTTCTTGATTCGTTGATCTTCGCCGACGTTAAAGAGCCAAGAGGTGTAGTCACACCGTCACGGGTTGAATAGGTGGCGCAGCCCGCGACTGACAATCCGAATGTCAGCAGAACGCTGAACATCCCCAACAAAAGCCTTTTGTTTTTCATTTGAAAAACCTCCGATTTTGTGTACTCTCAGGACTAAAAATCCATGAGGGCATCACAAGATTTCTTCGCCCCTACAGGCAAAGTCTTTTCTATAAAAACGCCGGACCCAATCCAAAGGGTCTCGGCGGTTTTTCTAACTAGAACAGTCATTGGATATGACCTCTGATAATAAGAGAAACATACCATGAGGTGAATTAAGCGGCGTTTGTACACGAAAACAAAACCTTTAGTTCGCGGATTAAAACCTTGACCTTGAAAAAAGGGTATAAATCGAGAAAAAAGATAAAAAAGAGCGAATTTGGGGCTTAGGCTCTTGACAATACTGAGATTACCGCCATAATCGGCGTGGCGGCGTGGCGGCGTGGCGGCGTGGCGGCGTGGCGGCG
>JAITHD010000248.1 GCA_031280155.1 Treponema sp.
CCATAGGATTTATGTTTATTTTTTTGCTTGATGTAATCCCGTGCTTTTTTCATGCCTCCTATTCCCTTGAACATGGCTTCCAATTTCATAGTTTCAATTTGTTTTGATGAAAGCCCATCATAAGCCGCTTCTTTTTTCAGTTTTTGATAACTCTCAAACCGTCTTTTATCGAGTTTGCCTGATGCGATAGCGCCTTGTATCGCACATCCGGGTTCAGATGTATGGGTACAATTGTTAAATTTGCATTGCGCTAAAAGCTCGCCAACATCTGAAAATGTTTTGGATAAATCTATTGATTCTACACCGAATTCTCTCATGCCGGGAGTGTCGATTACAATACCCCCTTGGGGCAGCAGTATCAGGTCCCGCCTGGTTGTTGTATGCCTTCCTTTATCATCGTGTCTGACGGCGTCCGTCGCACATAAGCCCTCTCCTGCAAGACGGTTAATGAGCGTAGATTTCCCCACGCCGGAAGAGCCGATAAAAGACGCCGTCACTCCTTCTGTTAGGTATGCCAGTATTTTTTCATGCGAATTTTTATCCGCGCTGCTTGTTGATATAACATCAGTTCCAACAGCAACAGATTCAACTTCGCATAATATACTTGGCAAGCCGGCGCATAAATCCGATTTTGTTAATACAACAACCGGCTTTGCCCCGCTATTCCATGCCGCCGAAAGATACCGTTCAATACGGTTTAAATTGTAATTATTGTTTAAGGATACGCATATAAATATAATATCTATATTTGCCGCGATTACCTGTTCCTGGTTATTATTGCCGACAGAAAGCCGCTTAAACGCGCTTTTTCTCGGCAATACCCGGTGAATTATTGCGGCGCTGTTTTCTATATCCTTATGGCGGTCAATCATAACAAAATCACCCACTACGGGAAATTCCGCGAGAAACACGGTCTCATGCCGAAATCTGCCGGAAACCTCTGCGGGAATTTCCCTTTGACCGTCGGTGATTTTGTACAGGCCTTTATATTGGGAAATTACTTTTGCCATTGTCAAATCAGGATAAGATACAGCCTCTTTATAAAAATGTTCCGTTGCTCCATATTTTATTAAACTGTTCATGGGTTTTCCTCTTGTTCAAGAATCATAATACATTTACGTAACTTTCGTCAATATTTCAAGGCGCGGCGGAGAGCGTACCGGGGACAGCTAAACCGGGTCATAAAAAACAAGCCCGTACCGTTCCTGCTGTTTAAAAACTGTTTGTGCAACATCAAGAGTTTTTTCGCCCCAAGCCGCCAAAGGCTCTTCTCATTATTGCGTAAGCAACTGCTATGTGTAAACAGTCCTGTTATGCGAAGCGGCGGGGTAAAAAAGCGTCTCCTATCGAACGTTCCCTAATGCAGCGTATGCTTTCTGCCGCATGATAAGCGCGTCATTATCAGTAGGATTGAGTCTGAGAGCCTCATTGTAATCCGCAATAGCTCGATCGTACTCTCTTCGGTAATGGTAGATCAGCCCGCGATTGAGAAACGCATTAGCAAACCCTGGGTTAAACCGTAAGGCTTCGTTATAATCCGCCAAGGCTCGATTAAAATCGCCTTTATCAAAATACACGTTCCCCCGATTATTCAATATAACGCTGGCATTGGAAGTTTTGAGTTTTAAGGCTTCGGTATAGTCCGCAATGGCTCGATCATACTCTTTCTTGAGCTGATAACTAAAACCCCGATTAAAAAAAGCAAGCCCGTTTTGAGGATTGAGCCGCAGCGTCTCCGTAGCGTCCGCGACAGCTTGGTCATAGTTCCCTTTAAGACGATAGGCAAAACTTCGGTTATTA
Organism: Treponema sp.; assembly: GCA_031280155.1. Classification (GTDB taxonomy): domain Bacteria; phylum Spirochaetota; class Spirochaetia; order Treponematales; family Breznakiellaceae; genus JAITHW01. The sequence goes on from JAITHD010000248.1 coordinate 1,801, forward strand.
AAAGCGTCTGGGTACATAGGATTAAGCCGGATTGCTTCAGAATAATCAGCAATAGCCTGATCATAGTACCCATTCGTTAAACAAGCGACTCCTCGATTATTCCAAATCTCAGGATTTCCTGGATCGAGTTTAAGAGCCTCCGTGTATTCTCTAATAGCTTGGTCATAGTTGCCCGCATAAAAAGAAGCGTTTCCTCGATTAAAAGCGTCTTCAGCCTGTACAGTATTAAGCCATAAGGCTTCGTTATAATCCGCCAATGCCCGATCGTATTCACCTTTACGGAAATAACCGTCTCCGCGGTTATAAAAAAATTCTGGAAGATTTGAATTAAACCGTATAGCTTCGGTAAACTCCCGAATCGCCCAGTCGTACTCTCCTCTATGAAGATATACTCTGCCTCTGCCGTTAAAAGCCTTCGCAAGGGTTGGGTTATGCTGTAAGGCTTTGGTAAATTCCGCAAGAGCCTGATTATAATCTCCAGCCTCAAAAAACTGGAGTCCTCGATTATAAAATGTTTCAGCCAATATTGTATTAAGTCTAAGCGCTTCATTATAGTCATTAATAGCCTGATCATAATTCCCCATAATAAAATATGCGTTGCCTCGGTAGGTAAAAGCCAGCGCATATCCGGGATTGAGCCGCAAAGCTTGAGAAAACTCCTGAACCGCCTGTTGGTAGCTGCCCCTATTAAAATAACTGACTCCTCGATTAAACGAAGCTACTGGGTCAATAGGTTCCGATCCATACCAAGAGGTAGTTTGGGCCCCCGCCATACCAGCCCATACGCCAAGTAACAGCACTGCTATCCATATTTTTAGGACTTTAACCATAAAATATATCTTACCATTTAGCTGAGTACAATGCAAGGCTATTATTTAATTTCACTTTTTTTACCAAAAGCGCCGTAAAGCCCCAGCCTTTAGGAGGAGGGAGTTGTCAATTAGAAAACCCGATAGACAACATCTCTTGCTGAAGAATGAGTCCGTTCTGTAGCGTAAGCGAAAGTCCTTCCTGAGACATCAGAACGATAGGCGACTGGATATGGCGGTACTGGGCGCTGATACGATCCAAAAGCTTGTCATTGTGCCGGGGATTATAATGAAAGGGAATCAGATACCGAGTCTTGGCGCGGACCGCATTTTCTATTGCCATACTGAAAGTTGAATGTCCAAAGCCTTGAACCGGATTTTTCGTACTGAGATATTCTTCTTCGGTATACTGAGCATCATGAATCATAAGGTCCGCTTGTTCCGCAAACGTAATTACCCGCACATCCCCGCCGATATGACTCTCTACATCCCAAATACAAGCAATCGTGGTATTATCCTCAGGGTCCCTGATTTTGTAATAAAGCGCTCCCTGCTGGGGATGAGAAGGCGCGTAGGCTTGCATGACCTGCACTTCAAAGAGAGGGTCTGCGTCTTTTGCAGGAGGATACCGTGAAATCGGAGCCCCGTCTTGACCAATATAAAACTGTTGACCGTCGTTCAACACCCCATGTTTTCGTATTGACTTCAAGTCTTTGTATTCTATAGGAAATGTGGGAGGCACCATTTTTCCTTTTAATACACCCCCGACGTTTTTCCGCAGTGTTTCCATTCCTAAAATATGAATCGTACAAAAAGGAAAAAAATTCGGCACAAAAAAATTAAATCCTTCCGTATGATCCGGGTGTAAATGAGTAAATAACATGGTAAAAGTTGATGAATATTCATTAGTAAACAGTTTAGCCCCCATAGCATATCCTAACTTAATCAAACCGGTTCCGGCATCAATAATAAGCGGGACTTTTACTCCCGCTTTATTGACCTTAACCACTTCTACGCAAGACGTATTACCACCATACCCAACCATCTGTCCGTCAGGAACTGGGTGAGACCCCCGTACTCCATGAAAGTTGAGGGTTATCATAGTTCGACTCCTTTTTCCTGCTACCAGCCTACAATCGGCATCCTGCTTTCAGCCCAAAACCAATTATAAAGGGATAGCCTCCCTTGACATAGGGTTCCACGAAATAATCCCTGGTTCTCCCAAAGAAATAGCGGAATCCTGTAGTAATCCCCGCTAAAAACCGAGGTTCGGAATTTGATTTTTCCACCAGAAGACTCATACCCAGATCGCCTTGCAGAAAGAGGCTTCCTCCAAAAGCAAAGCTCAAAAAATACCAGCGCCCAAAGATCTCTGGTTCAATAACGGTCTTTCCGATAAAATCGTCGCTCAAGGTAAGGGTAACTCCATTAACAATATATTTAAAAAGCTGAAACTCAACGCTCATAATACGTCCCAGCGTAACAGTTTCAAAGGTAGTCATATTTCCCTCTAAACCCATACTAAATCGCAGGCTGTTTTCTTTGGCCTTCAAATCGGCTGTCCCTAATACCGCTAATAATAGAAAAAAATATATCCCTCTTTTTTTTATACGGTTTAAAAATATCTTATAGATCATAACTAACAACTTAATTATATGCGATAAAACATACTATGACAAGACAAAAGCGCATAGCAGGTTAAAGAACCTGCTATGCGCTTTTCATTTTTTTGTTTGTCCAGCCGCCGCAGCCCCGGCTTGAGGCGGAGCGGGGCTGACTAAATAACCCGCTGTTTAGCGGATAGGCTCTGGTTTGCTTCGCGCTGAATGTCCGGGTGCATAGGCTCCTCTTTTTTGAGAACCTTTAACTCGCTGCCGCCTTTGCCGGTCATAGCCCTAAGGCGTTTCTTGTCGTGCCTGCTGTTCAAGAGAGAATAGACTACCGGCGTTACCAGCAGGGTCATAAAAAAGCTCACCGATAAGCCGCCGACAAAGGTTTTGCCGATGGGCTGGATAGTATCCGCTCCAGCCCCGGGAAAAAAGGCTATAGGAATCATACTGATTATTGTAGTCAATCCAGTCATAAGAATAGGGCGCAGCCGATTCCGCCCTGCTTCTAGGCAGGCTTCCCTGACTAACATGCCTCTGGCGCAAAGCATATTGGTATAGTCTACCAGCACGATCCCGTTATTTACGACAACTCCCACAAGGGCTACAATCCCTACTGCTGAAAACACCGACATGGCTTCATTGCCCAGTTTATATATCCAGATTACTCCGATAAACAACAGGGGAATCGAGAAAAAGATGATCAGCGGATCTACAAAGGATTCAAACTGACTTGCCATGAGTCCGAAAACCAAGAATACCGCCGCTCCTATGATAAACAAGAACCGCATATTGTAGCTTTGTATCTCTTGGGCTTCCCCTAAATATCGAACGGTTACGCCGTCCTTTGGGATAAGGTACTGCTTCACAGTATCTTCCAGCCGGCGCTGCATATCAGTAACCGCGATAGTTCCGGCTAGTCCGCCGGTAATCCGCAGAACCCGTTCCTGATTCTCCCGCCGTATTGATGCAGGCGCTCGTCCTTCAGTGATCTTTACCACATTGGCAAGAGAAATCCGCTGTCCGCTTCGGTTCATTACAAAAATCGCGTCCAGATTGGGCAAACCGGTCCGATCGCTGTCCTGAAGCATAACGTTTACGTTGATGAGCCGATCTCCCTGACTTATGGTTGTGGCGGTGGTTCCGTCAATGGCGGTTCTTACTTCCTGAGCTATGGCGGAAATGGAAATCCCTAAAGCCGCCGCCCGATCCCGATCAACCTCAATCTGAAGCTGCGGCGATCCTTCGTCTAAGTTCACCGTTGGATTTTCGATTTCCGGCAGATGCTTAACGATAATGCTCTTAATATCATTGGCAACTTCCATCAATGCGTTGGTGTCTTTAGAACTGACCGCTATTTCCACTGCCGAGGTGCTGCCCATACTGCGGCCAGCCCGGAAAGACACTTGAGCCCCCGGAATTCCTGACAGCAAGGGAGGGAGTTTCTTCATAATAATTGCCGGCGTATCGATCTGCTTTGCCGGTTCCGGCAGGGTGATCTGAATAGACCCTTGGTTGGTCCCGCTCCGCTGGGCCCCGAGGAAAATATTGTTGTAGCCCTGAACATTTTCTCTGATAATTTTTTCTAAATCCCACAATACCCTTTCGGTAACATTTATAGGAGTTCCTTGAGGCATAGATACATTAAGCGTTACCGAATCATCAGTGTTGCTTCGGAAAAAAAGGTTCATTCCAATACTGTTGAACTGCATGAGAGAAAAAACAAGGATAAGAACCACTAAAAGCAAAACCAGCAGCCGATGATTCAGACAGTAGTCAATAGCGGATTTGTACATATTATCAAGAGTTTGGAAAAACCCTTCCATAGCATCGTCAATAACCCGTAAAATCTTGAACCGCAGAGGCTTTTGCTTCCGGGTATCCAGCCGCAGGATAGAACCCGCTAGACTCGGCACTAGGGTCAGGGCTACCAGAAGAGAACAGATCAGAGAAATTACCACAGTAAAAATAAGGTCGCTGAACATTTGTCCCATCATTTCAAGATCGTTTTTATAGATGATAAGCGGCAGAAATACGCATAAGGTCGTAGTCGTTGAAGTGACGATAGCCCGAATCATTTCTTGACTGCCTAAGATTGCGGCGATTTCCGGCTTCGCCCCTCGGAGCCGATAATTATGTACATTATCAAGGATAACAATGGAAGCGTCTACAGTCATGCCAAGCCCCAAAATCAGGCCGGTCATGGTAAGCAGATTCAGCGTGAATCCAAAGATATGCATACACATCAAGGTAAGCAGAATCGATATAGGAATAGAAAGCCCGACAATCAGGGTTCCCTTAACATTCCGTAAAAAGAAAAACAATACCGCCATAGCAAGCAAAGCCCCTTGAATAACGTTGTTGTATACTTGATTCAGCGTAGCGGTAATAAGCGACGTATTATCCGTAATAATCTGTACCGTGACCCCTTGAGATAGGTTCTTATTAATATCTTCCAGCGCCGCCCGTACCCGGGAAGCAACCTTTACCTGATTGCTGTCGCTTGCACTGGTAATCATAATCGTGACCGCAGTTTCGCCGTTCAGGTAAGACCGGTTGTCGTTGTCGTTGTATGCAAGGCGTATATCCGCAATGTCCTCAAGGCGCACGACCTGAGAACGGGTTTGAGAGCCTGTTCCAGAAATATTCACGGTTTTAACTACAAGCCGTTTAATCTGATCGATGGTAGCCAATTCCAGTTTGGTAAGCAGTTGATATTCCCGTTCTCCTCTGGTTAAGCTGCCGCCGCTGGATAAGACATTCTGTCCTTTTAACGCGGCGTTTACATCGCTCGAGGTCAGATTAAAGGCTGCAAGCCGATTTAAGGATACAGCAACTTTAATGAGCTGCGTGGTTCCGCCATAAACATTTGCCGCGGCTACTCCCTCGATCCGCTCAATTTCAGGCTGAATTTGATTTTCCGCCAAAACTCTAAGCTGATCCGCCGGATAATTACCCCGAACCATAAGCCGCATGATAGGCGCTGCGGACATATCAAAACGCCTGACCGTAGGGGTTCCCACGCCGTCAGGTAATGAATTCGCAATACGGTTCACCAAAGTTTGAGCGTCGGTCATGGCTTTATCCATGTCCGTACCGTAAGAGAAATTTAAATTGATAGAACTGGACTGAAAGGAAGACGTGCTGGTCATAGTTACCAAGCCCTTGGTGGTTGCTAACGCCCGTTCTAGGGGTACTGTAACGTTTTGTTCCACGTCTGACGGACCTGCCCCGGGAAAGCTGGTATATACAGACAATACCGGTCTTGACATAGACGGATAGAGGTCTACCGCTATATTAGGCACTAAGGTTGCGGCTATACCCAGGGCTAAAGCATACAGCACTACAATAGTTACCGGTCGTTTGATCGAATATTCAGAAATGTTCATTAGATTCTCCTTATTTTTCCTTATCCTTCAACAATGCGGACAGGCGCGCCGTCGGAAAGGAAATTCTGTCCCGCAATGACGACTTGTTCCCCCAGATTCAAGCCGCTTACCACTTCTATATAGTCTTCGCTTTCTAGTCCCAGGGTTATTTCCCGGCGTTCCGCAGTGGCTCCCTCTTTAACCGTATATACAATCCATGAACCATAGGTGTTGATTACCGCGCTTCGAGGAACTACCGGCACATCTTGTTTGGCGTTGGTAACTAAGGTCACTGTAGCGAACATCCCTGCTTTAACCCGGGGATCCGGCTTGATAAACCTAAGCCGAATCTTTAAGGTTCGGCTTGCGGGATCAAGCACAGGACTAACCTCTTCTACCACTGCGGGAAAGAACTCTCCCGGAATTGCTTCAAGCTCAACCTGAGCGGAAAGTCCTTTTCGGGCGGCTGTAGCAAACCGTTCAGGCACAAAGGTTTCTACCAAAAGGCTGGAAAGGTCTCCTACTACATATACTGGGGTTTGAACCGAGAGGGTATCCCCTGGATTCACCGGAACTGACAAGACAGTCCCGGATACCGGAGACACCACAGGACTCTTTGAATAGATTTCTCCGGGGCGGGAAGGGTCAATCGCGGCTACAGTCTCGCCTTGCTTCACCGAATCTCCCACTTTAAGCCGGGCTTCAGTCAGTTTTCCCCCTACAGTAGGATAAATTGATACTTGGGTACGGGCTAACACATCTCCATTAATAATAACCGTATTTTCGATAGTATCCAGCTTTATCGGCGTAACCCGAACCGCTGTACCCCGATTCTGGGGTCCTCCGGTTCCTGGTCCTTGCCCGCCTGTCCGTCCGCCGGCTTGCCCGCTGGGTCCCGCGGGGTTTCCTGATCCTTGCCCCCCCGCAGCCGGTTGACCCCCTGCTGGTCTTGCGGCTTGTGCGGCGTTTCCTTGTCCCTGCCCCCCCGCAGCCGGTCCTTGCCCGACTGGGGAGGCCCCCCCAGTCCCGCTAGGACGCTTTTTCTGAATATACGAAAAAGTGATAAATCCCGCAAAAAGTACACAAAGCCCAATGAGTACCAACGTAACAAGTTTTGTTGCCGCTCTTTTAGATTTAGTATTCTTAGCTGTAGTATCCTTCATAACACACTCTCCATAAATTCTTCCCACCTCAGATTGAGGGCTCCAGACAGATCGAGCATCCCCTGCTTATAGGCTAAGGTATCAGCCAAAAGCTGCTGCCGAGCTTCAAGCAGTTTAGTTCGTGTATCTTCCAAAGTAAGGAATTCTACCGCGCCGGTCTGAAAAGCCCGCTCGGTCAACTGATATGTCTGTTCAGCAATACTCACTCGAAGCTGAGAAATCTCAATAGTATTCCAGAAATTCTGCAAATTCCCGGTCAAAGAACGAATTTGGTTTTTAGCGGTGTTTTCCGTGTTTTGTAAATCAAGTTTCGCCTTTTCTACCTCAGCTCCGGCGCTCCGAATTGATTGGCTCGTCTTAGTACCGGGAATCCAAGGATCAATAGGAATCGATACGCTGATGCTCCCGCTCAGATTATCGGTAAACTTACTCCCAGAATCCCCGCTTCCAGATCCCCGCCATTGGGTTGAAACAGAAAGAGACGGGGCCCGTCCGGTAAGGGTTGTTCGTTTTTCCGTATACTCCAAACGCTCAATGGTCCGGCGTTGGCTGACAATATCTGGACGTTTCGACAGATACGTTTGAATCAGGGACTCTGGATCCGCAGTAATCTGCTCTATCTCGATGGTTCCCTCCAAGAGGGTTTCATCATGGATATCCAATCCTAACAATGTATAAAATTCCCTCATGGATGAAGTATAGCTTACTTGAGCTTTACTCAAGTTGAGTTTGGCGGTTTCCACACTAAGCTGGCTTTGAAGATACTCCCGCTGAGAAATAATACCATTCTGAAAGGCAATCCGATTCTTTTCACGCTGCTTTTCCGTAAGATTAAGACTTTCCTGTAGAAGCGTAAGGCGTTCTTGTTCGGCAATCAAGGCGTAAAAGGTCTTAGATACCTGTATCTCAAGCTGCCGGCAGGCGTTTTCGTATTCCAGCAGACGGGTCTGATAAGCCAGACTGATTATCTTCATTGAATACGGCAGTCCCGCATTCAATGAAAGATTTATCCCCAGAGATAGATTGTAACTGAACCCGGTTCCAGCGAATTGAAAGCTGTTTCCGGTAAACAGGTTGGAACCATAACTCATTCCCAGACTGCCGCTTATGGACGGAAAAATTTCAGACCAAAGATGCTCCGCCGCATATTCAGCAGTCTCTAGGTCTATTGTATTTTTCTGTAGACTTAAACTCTGGGCAAGCCCACGCTCTATCGCTTGATCCAGGGTTAGCGGCGTTTGGCTCAGGGCTTTCTGAGATATCCCTGTAAGGATTAAGAGTATACCGAATAATATACTATATCGCCGCTTACATTCATAATTCACTTTTAAATCCTACTATATTAATTGATTAAATCCTACTATCCTTAAAAGAATCAATATATTTTTTTGGTTACAAACCACCATAGCCCTAATTATACAGCATAAATCATGCCAAATAGTAAGATAGATGTATAGTATAAAAAAAATAAATATATTACCCTTTTTTTATAAAAATAACCGTAAATTATCATTCGCAGCCGACGGAACTGAGTAATTATTACACAAAGCGATCCCTTTGGTAACACCTCGCCTATAGAACAATACGAGGGGACAGACAATATCCTGTCCGCCTTTAGGCATGAGGAGCGTCAAACCTATAGAAAGACCTCAAAACCAGTTGCCAAAGCAGAAATCTCGTGGGTAAGTCTGGAAAGAACCCCTGCCTTTAAGCAGGGGCAGACGACTAAAGAAAATAAGTTTTTAATGAGGGCAGATCCAGCTCTGGGTAGAGCGGAAAAGCCTCCAGCAGAGTCTGAACCTGAGATCGGGCTTGGGATCGTATTTTTTCATCAAGCGTGATGCGTCCTTTTGATATCCCTCCTTTTTCAGAATCCGCCGGTTTAGTCCCGTCAAGCACGAGTTTAACCACCGAGGCGATTTCCTTCATTTCCGGTTCGCCCATGCCAAGGGTTGTTACCCCAGGAACGCCGATTCGCAGTCCGCTGGTCCACCAAGGTCCGTTACGGTCAAAAGGCAGACTATTGCGGTTCAGGGTAATGCCGCAGTCAAACATCGCGGTTTCCCCTTGTCTTCCGGTTAAGCCGTGAGTTTCAGCGATATTAAGGAGCAGCAGATGATTATCAGTGCCGCCGGTCTGTACATGTAAGCCTAATCTCACACATTCCGCCGCTAAAGTACGGGCGTTTTCCCGAATTTTCAGAGCGTACTGCCGGTACTGGTCAGATCGGGCTTCTCTCAAGGCAACCGCTTTAGCAGCCATTACATGCGCCAAAGGTCCGCCGAGTACCAGCGGACAGCCTTTATTCACAAATTCGGCAAAGGCTTTTTTGCAAAGTATAATAGCTCCCCGAGGTCCTCTCAGGGTTTTGTGGGTTGTGGTTGTTACGACGTCTCCCCATTGTACCGGATCTTCATCCCCGGTAAAGGCTTTCCCGGCGACTAGTCCCGCAAAATGCGCCATATCCACCATGAGAACCGCGCCGCACTTATCCGCGATTTCCCGAAACCTGCGGAAATTAACGCTCCTCGGATATGCGCTGTACCCTGCCAAAAGGATCAAGGGCTTAATTTCCATAGCCTGTTTTTCAATTGCGTCATAATCAAGCAAGCCTGTTGTTCTGTCAACAGCGTAGGAATAAGACCGAAACATCCGAGCCGATACATTCTGACGGTAGCCGTGGGTCAAATGCCCGCCGGAATAGTAATCCAGCCCCAGAAGTTTTTGATTGCCCAGCTTGTGCCGCAGCTCCTCCCATTGGGTTTCGGTCAGATTACTCAAATTAGTCTCTCCCAGTTCCGCCAAAGCAGGAGATTCCACTTTAGCCGCAAGAATTGACCAGTAGGCTACAAGATTTGCGTCAGCCCCTGAATGAGGCTGGATATATGCGTGTTCCGCACCGAACAGAGCCTTAGCCTCTTCTACCCCGGCGTTTTCTATGGCGTCAATATTTTCGCATCCCCCATAATAGCGGTATTGGGGATGCCCTTCCGCATATTTGTCAGTCAAGAGATTGCCCATCGCAGCCTGTACAGCATAAGAACAGTAATTTTCACTGGCAATTAATTTCAAATGAGACCGTTGAGATTCCAGTTCTTTAACGATTAAAGCCGCAATGTGCGGCATTGTCACGGCTATCTGCTGTAGATTTGCGATATACGAGACGAATGACGGCTCCACACGATGAGGCGGCGTTTTTTCAAGATACCTTTGAAGCGGCGTCAGCATTGGATTCCTCTGTCAGCTACCCCACGCCTAAAGGCGGGGGCTTGGGGCTTGTTTCGGTTGCCCGACTTACTCCCCAAGATTTCTACTTCCTTCCCGCTCTTTTTTTCTAAGCGGATTTTTCTACGGCGGTTTCACTCCCGTTACCGGGCGCCAGAGCCGCCATATCCATAGACGTTACGTTCCCACGTTGCGTGGGTAGGTCTATTTGACTTTTTTAGTATACAACAAAACAACCAGCATGGTCAAGAATGTTGGTACAAAACGTTTTCGGTGCGCCTTATATCCCCAGCCCTAGGGCGAGGCTTTACGGCGAACCGGATAAAAGTCCGCAGATTACACAGATTTTATACTATTAGTTTTTTCT
>JAITHD010000267.1 GCA_031280155.1 Treponema sp.
CCCTAAGGTCTGGTTTGCACATCAGCGTAATTCCTTTGTTTCTATGTATAGTATCATAATGTATCTTTATATAGAAACATCAAGGTTTTGTCAAGAACTAGTTGCTATATAAATAGGGATATCAATGTTGTATGCTTATGTTCGTTTTTTACTCATATTATTTCTCAAAATAATATGCTGCTCTAACCTTTTAAAGGTTTCTCTTAGATCGCCGTCCATTTTTTCGGCGGCATAGGGCGTGGTTGTTTCGATTTTTGGTTCTTCCGCGGATTCTGCCAGACCTTGTTCTTCTGATTCATCAGCGCTTGGGATATCAGTTAAAGGCTTACGGCTTAAACGAAAGGAAACGCCATTAATAAGCAAATCCGGGAAACCGCGCTGAAATTCATGTAAAAGTTCCCGCTGCTTGGTTTGCAGAATCTGAATCCACCCGGGATGATCCGTCTCAATAAGCAGGATATGCCGGTCTAAATGCACAATCCGAGCGTGATCCGCAGCGGCGGCGATTCTATGTTTTGCGGTAATAGTACGCCAACAAGCGCAGAGTCTTGAATGACCTTCCACAGCGGAAAGAATTTTTCCGTCAATAATCTGGGAGAGCAATTCACCGGCTTTCTTCATGATATTTCCTTATCTTCATGTTTCCTTACAAACTATAGTATAATACAAATATGATAGATTTACATACCCATTCAAAGTCTTCTGACGGCAGTTTGAGTCCTGCGGCGCTTATGAATCTTGCAAGCCGGCAAGGACTGACCGCGATTGCTTTAACGGATCATGATACTATTGCAGGGCTTGACGAAGCCGGAAAAGAAGCGGAAAAACTAGGGCTTCGATTTATTCCGGGGGTGGAAATCAACGTAACCTGGGAACCCGGAGAATTTCACCTCTTAGGGCTGGGAATCCATTGTCCAAGTCCGGGTTTTTTAGAGGCTCTTACCGAATTGGTCAGTTTCAGAGAAGCCCGAAATCAGGAGATTATTGAGCGTATGCGAAAAGCCGACATAGCAGTGGGGTATGAAGATATGGCGTCCTTTTCAGGAGGGTGTTTTATAGGGCGCCCTCATTTTGCCGCGCTTCTTATAAACCGGGGAATTGTTAAAAATCAGGAACAGGCTTTCAGGCGCTATCTTGGTAAGGGGAGACCCTTCTATGTACCTAAGGCAGGACTCGAATTCAGCCGAGCTGTGAGTATAATCAGAAACTCCGGCGGGATTACGGTGTTGGCTCATCCAATGTCCCTGTACGCTGCTTGGGGGCGGCTTCCAGATTTAGTGAAAGATTTCAGGGATCAAGGCTTAGACGGAATTGAAGCGTGGCATCCTACCGCCAAGGTTCATACCTGTAAGCGGCTTGAAGCGCTGGGAAAATCTCTGGGGCTTTTTATCACTGCCGGAAGCGACTTTCACGGTGAATCAAGACCAGACCGAAAACTGGGGGTCACCGCAGGAGGACAAAAGATTGATGATTCCCTTTTGGAAGCCATACCGAATTTGATTATTACAAAGTAAATTATTTTTACTGCTTTTTATTAAAACCGCATAAATATTTGTAAATATGTTAAAATACCAGTTGAAAATTCTCTTCAATATAGCATAAAATAAAGAGATATCTTATTATACCATTAAGGATGGTGGTTATGAAACGAGTTATTTTAGTTATACTTTTGGGTCTGATTGCTTTCACAGCCTTTGCTGATGAGGAATCAGATTTTTACACCGAACAATTCCAGAATGCTTTGACAGCGGTTGATCAGCTCAGTATCTTGCGGATTGTACGGGCTGCTGAAATTGAGGACTCTGGTTCTTTTTACGCTTACGCATTAGATCGGGTTCTTCAGGTGTATCCTAATCTCAAGGGGCAGCGAGAATTTGATGCTGCTGATGAAGCTATCAGATTGATTACGGATCAATTAACCGAGGATCAGAGCGATACAGGCGAGAATCTTTGGCGGGTAGTACAGACCTTTTCCAATCCTCTAGTCAGAATGGACGCTATCATAGCTTTGGGCAAGGTGCAAGCTACGAATTTTATTCCTCATGTGGTACAGATCCTCAAGGATACCAATGTAAGCCCCTACGCGAATCGGCTTTCCGGGGAACGGATCGCCTACGGAGCAATTACCGCGCTGAAAACCTACAAAGACCCTGCTGGTTATCTGCCGGTATTCTTTGCGGCTAACGGCTGGTATTCAACGCCTATCAAGAAAGAGGCTGACAATTCGCTTGCTGAAATCCTGGAGGATCCTACAGAGCCTCTTACTGAGGTCATCCACAGCGGCGGATATACCTTTGAAGACAAATTCCTTGCGTTAAGCGTACTTGAAACATCTGACGTTGACGACGGAGCTAAGGCTAAGGCGGCAATAGCGGCGCTTTATGAAGGCTGGAAAGGGTTCACCAGTGATGCGAAATTGAAGAAAGAACAGGTGAGACTGCGAAAACTTGCTATTGATATGATTGGACGCTATGGAATTGACAGCGCGGAAGATGAAGAAAAAGAACAAGTCTATAAACTTTTAGAACGTTCCTATCGCTATGGAGTAGACGAAGAAGAGCATCTTGGAGTAGTCAGCGCATTGAAAAATATTGCTTCCGATGAGTCTGTCAAATTGCTGAGTACCTTCCTTGAGCTTATGAACAATAAACTTGAGCGGCAAATCCTAACCCAGCAGGACGAACGGTATACTCGGGCATTGATTCCCGCTATAGGCGGCGCCGGCAATTCAGCAGGCAAACCGGTTATACGCCGGGTTCTGGTATTAGACTGGAACGCCGGCATCCATCAGCTTGCTGCCGAGGCTGACAAAAACATAGGGCAGTAATCAAAAAGCTCCCCTAAAGGAGTGAAGAGTTTACACTCCTCACTCCTCTCATGCCGACAAGGAAGATATAAAAGCGCCAGTTATTGCTAAGAAAAAATTATTCCGCTAAAACCCGCAGTATTGCTTCTGGAGTTGTGGCCGCAAGCATTTCCGCCCGTTTTTCCGAACTTTTAAAGAGTAGGCTTATTTCCGCGAGAAATTGGAGATGAGGACCGGTTTTTTCAATAGGTGAGAGAGTCATAATAAAAATACGGCACGGCTGTTGATCCAGCGCCTCAAATTCAACGGGAACATCAGAAATCCCAATACAAGCTACTAAATCATGAATGGTTGGACTCTTCCCATGAGGAATGGCAATGCCGTGTTTCATGCCGGTAGACATTTTTTCTTCCCGCTCCATAATAGCCGCTAACGCCGCAGGTCGATCCTGTATTTTGTTGGCTCCAACGAGTATATCAAGCAATTCGTTGATTATTTCCTTTTTCGTTGTCCCCTTCAAATGAAGGCT
>JAITHD010000004.1 GCA_031280155.1 Treponema sp.
GTTGAGGCGGGACTGCTCCGTCAACTGGGAGACCTCAAGGAATCCGGCGTTACCGTACTGGTACTCCTCGCCCTTTCCGACGAAGGGGTCCCTTCTTACGACGCGGATTTAGCCCGGAAAATCGGCGCCCTGGGCATCCCCAGTTTCGGCTGCACCCCGGCAAAACTGCCGGAACTTATCGGCGGCGCTTTGAAGGGCGGCGAACTTCAGGTCCTTGCGGAGCGGGTCAAAATTGGCGGGACCGAGCAAAGGTAACAGGAGTGAAACCCTGTAGAAAAACCCGCTTAGAAAAAAGAAAAGAGCGGGAAGGAAGGAGAAATCTTGGGGAGCAAGCCGGGCAGCCGGAACAAGCCCCACGCCCTAGAAAAAACCTTTAGGCGGGGGGCAACGACTATTTAAAAAAATATTTACAAAACAATGCCATTTATTCATTGTTTTGCTATCTGTTTTGAAAGGCAAGGGAAAGTCCCATTCTATTTGTCCCCTTTAGGGTATACATTTTTTCTTTTCTATATTGATAAACAACTACTTCTACATCATTACCATCTAAAGATGTTATATTTATAGTAACAACTTCGGTAGGTAATACAGAAAACTTATATTCTTCTCCTGTTGAAAGATATTTTATTTCATTTTTAGTAATCGTTCCTTCCCTAATTGTTGGATTTTCATAATATTTTTCATCTTTTATTTGAGTATCAAATATACTTGTATTATATAAATTTTCATTTACTTGTCCATTTATTTTCAATATTGCCTTGCCATTAAATATTTTTATTCCAACATCAACAGCAAAAGATGGACCTGTAGTTCTTGAATGTAAACAAGAAAAGAACAAAAATATTGAAAAAATGAAGCCTATAAAAAAGAGGTTTCTTAAAATATTCATTTCTAATTCTCCTTATTTCCGGGGTGTATTGTGGATAACTCGATTTTTTATTCATTATTGAAAAATATATGTTCAATTACAATTTTTATTCCGATTAGAACAAGAACGATACCGCCAAGCAATTCAGCTTTTGCCTTAAATCTTGTTCCAAATATATTGCCGATTTTTACGCCGCCCATTGCGATACAAAGCGTTACCATACCGGTTATTGCGATAGCCTTAAAAATACGCACCTGAAAAAAGGCAAAGGTTATGCCAACAGCTAATGCGTCAATACTTGTTGCAAGCCCTAACACCAGCATTTTCAGAAATCCAAAGGAATAAGCCTCTGTTTCTTCTTGCCCTTGTTCTGGGGAGAGACTGTCTTTTATCATTTTTCCGCCAATAAAACTAAGTAATCCAAATGCAATCCAATGGTCTAAGGTCTGAATCCTATTCGCAAAATAAAATCCGGTAAAATATCCTATCATCGGCATAAGAGCCTGAAAAAAACCAAAACACAGTCCCGGAATTATTATTTCTTTTGGGCTTAGATTTTTTACCGATAAACCCAAGGTAATTGATACCGCGAATGCGTCCATTGCCAAGCCTATGGCGATTAAAACAATTTCCAATATATTCACAATACATTCTCCGAATTTCTTTATCTATCAGTGGTTGATTATCGGTTAGTCATAGACGAAAATTTACAATATGAAACACAGTCCTGTCTCTTTAGAGAGTGCTGTAGAGCGTCTGCTGGAGCGGATTTCTGTACCGGAACGCCATGAAACGGCGCCGCTCCTTGACGCTTTGGGGCGGATCGCCTTCAAAACCCTCGAAGCGCTTATTGACACGCCTCCTTTTGATAATGCTCCGGTAGACGGCTTTGCGCTTCGTCATACTGATCTGACTGGAGCATCTAAGGATAGTCCTGTAGCATTGCGGGTTGTAGAGACGTTCTATGCTGGAGATACGCCGGCTAAAGCGCTGGAACCGGGACAATGCGCCCGGGTTATGACCGGCGCGCCTATTCCGCCGGGCGCAACCTGCGTAGTCCGTTATGAAGATACCGATAACGGCAAGGACTATGTAAAGGTTCCGTTTTCCTTAAAGGAATATCAAAATTATCGTTTTCAAGGCGAAGAACTGCGTAAAGGGCGGAAACTCCTTGAAAAAGGCGAATATATTACAGTTCCTCATATTGGGATATTAGCTGGTCAGGGATATACTGAGGCAGCGGTTTTCACCCGACCAAAGGTGGGGATCCTCTCAACCGGCAGTGAACTTATCTCTGGGAATCAGCCCTTGAGACCGGGTAAAATATATGACAGCAACCGGTATATGCTGGGGGCAAAAGTAAAAAGGTTAGGCGCTGAACCAGTATTTGGCGCTAATGCGGCGGATGATCCCAAGGTTATAGCGGAAACCCTAACGGAATTGTTGGAAACCTGTGATTTCATCGTTACCACTGGCGGAGTTTCGGTAGGGGATCAGGATTATATGCCTCTTGTCGGAGACTTACTCAAAGCGGAGCGGATGTTCAGAGGAATCCGCATGAAACCCGGGGGCTGGGTCACAGGCTTATACCTTGCATCTAAAATAATCCTGTGTCTGTCTGGAAATCCCGGAGCCGCGGCGGTGAGTTTTGACTTGCTTGCAGGTCCGGGGATTCGGCGGCTTGCCGGCGCGGCTCTTGAGGGGCATCGGCGAATTCGCTGTTCCTTAGAAGAACCGTTTTCCAAGCCAAACAAAAGCCGCCGCTTCTTATACGCCTATTTGGAAGCAGGCAAGGTCTCGGTGTCTTCTACTGGCGTTGGTTCAGGGCATCTCGCCTCGTCCCTGGGCAGCAACTGTATTGTGGACATTCCCGCAGGCGCGGCGCTCTCAGCGGGAGATACTGTGGAAGCCCTATTGATAGAGCCTTAAAACCCGTCAAAAAACACGGTCTTGATCTGGAGTACCCTGGCGGTCTGCTCTTTGGTAAGGTCTCTAGGTACGGCAATAGTATTGAGAATACTATCTATTTGACGTTCAAGGGTTTCTTTATCAATCGTGACTAAAATAAGAAATTCATAGATTTCCTGCTCAATAGTAACGCCGTCTTCGTTAAGATACTGCTTTTTTACCCAGAAATCGTCTTCTTGTATTGAGCCGATAAAAGCCGCGTCATACGCGGCTTTTATCACGGCTTCAAAAAACGCGCCGTATTCTTGATCCGGAAACGTAAGAGCTTCTTTGGTAAAACGTTCTTGAATCCGCAGCGCAACAAGCCGGGCAAAATCATGGGTAACTCTAAAACCTGAATTCCATTGCTGAAGCGCCTTGAAGTTGGTTCCGGTACGTTTGCCGATAAAGACGTAGCATCCTTCATACTCTGGAAGATATTCTATCTGCCGCAGGTCTCCGCTGTCATAACGGATAACCCAAGACGGAAGCTCCTGTCCCAACGCTTGAGTCTTATAATCTGCGATCCGGTACAGGATCGCCTCTTCCGCCTCTGGGGGCGGAGGCTGCCAGTCGATATATCCCTCTAGGGGCGTACTGTTGCAGCCCGTGAAAAATACAATAAGTATGCCGCCAATATAGATCAGCGTTTTTTCATGTAGTTTCTGTTTCATGCGGAGTTTCCGCTATAAGCTTAGTCTGAACCTCTACAGGCGGCGATTCTTGGGTTTTAGGGTCTGGTTCAAGGAAAGCCGATTCAGACGATATCGGGGTCTTGGTAAAAGCTACGCCTAATTCATTAAAAAGGGCTACGGTTTTAGCAGGTTTATCCTCTATTTCTCCAAGCTGAAAGGTTCCTTCTCCGGTTATCACATCACTTATAGTCAGGGTGATTTCGTTTGTTACTAGTCCGGTTTCTTCAAGGGTTACGCGTGCGCTGATCTGAGACTGCCGAACCGTAAAAGCAATGTTTAACGTGATAAAGCTCTGTGGTTCTAGGTCTGTTAAATCCAATGATGCATGATATGAGGTCTCTCCCCGCGTCAATGCTAGGATAAGATTTTGCCCCTCTGCGGATAGACGGAGAACAAGGGGACTCAAAGGACTGTGATCGATCTTATCAAACGTCTGAAACCCAAAGGCAAGGATAGTTCCGTCTGAAAGGGGGAGCAGATGAGATGCAATATTCCCTGAGACCTCTTGCTTTGGATCAAAAATAAATAAAGGCTCTGTCAAAAGATACTGGTCATCATTCCCCACCCCAAGCCCATACATGCTGTTATAGGTCACCCACCGAGGGGCGGACGATTGGGGATGCAAAGCTCTCTTGGCATCTGAAGGAGCTTTGGAATCCACCAGATTGCTCTCAAACCGATACCAATAGGCGAACTGTTCCGCCTGATACGCAAAATATCCGGTATTTTTAGTTCTTGCCGATATCGGCAGAGACAATTCTCGGGACGCACCGTTAAGATTGCTGTTCTGTATCGGCTCAAAGGGAAATACTACTGATTTTATCGTATGAAATCCAGTCCGTTCCGGGACTTTCCAGATAAGCTGATGGGCTCCTGATGAAACTTTGCCTTCACCAATGCGTTTCTTTCCATCATACCAAATAATATACGGATCAAGCCGCTGGTCCGCGCTGATTTCAGCTTCTAAGATAACCTTAATTCCCGGGGGAACAAGATGAGGATTAGCGGGAATCCCCGGCAGGTAATACCGCATATCCGTAAGAGCTAATTCAGCATCTCCTAAAAAATAAATAGGCTTTTCAATGGCGTATAAAAGCTCTTTTTCCCCTAACACTTGAAACACCATGATATATTGACCGATTGCCATAGGTTCAGTCAAGGTAAATCCCGGCAGGTCTTGATCTAAACGGGAAACTTCTACAATATCGTACTCAGACAAATCTTCTATAACGTTTTCCCGGAGGGTCTGTTCAGAGGCGGCAGGAGGTTCCGGCTCGTCTTCAGCCGGAGACGAAGGGGTAAATACAACCGGAACTTGGGGAGGCTCTTCAGGTTCGCTGAGAGCCGCCGCAGGTTTGGACTCAGAGGTTTTTGTTTTAATGGTATACCAGGTCTTTTTACTTACCAGAGTCCCCGAAGGGGTTTGTAAAAAAACAATAAGTCCCTGTATATCAGGATCATTACCCAGGGAACTAATAAAATAAGGGCGGATAACATCGTTTTGTTTAATAATTGAACAAACTTTCAGAGAGGATTCATTTATATATGCGTCAACCTTATAAATTTCATTAGTAGGCAGGACTAAATCCGGTCCCGCTCCGCTACAAGCAGCGAATAAAAATATACTATAAAGGACGCTCACCATAGCCCTAAATCTATACTTTTTCATAACTACTTATTATAATACTCCGTAATTCCGAATATTTCCATACATTTTTTATCTTTTTCAATTTTTAATGTATTACAAGCATAATTTCATAGCATTATCATATTATAGCGTAATTCCGCGCTTTTTCATCTGCCGCCGGCGGTGAAGGGTTCCATAGCCGGCTAAACCCAGAAGCCCGGCGGCGGCTAAAAATACAGCTCGATAATTCAGCATAGCCACTGCGGAACCTATCATAGGACCCAAGGCTCCTCCTGCGGAAGACACTGAAGCATTAAAGCCGTAAACGCTTCCTTGATGTTCTTTGTCAATACTGACCGCGATAATAGCGTTCAATACCGGAGATGCGCCGCCGATAAAAAATGAAGCGATTCCTCGAAACAGGACAAGTTGAGGCATATTTGAAACAAAGGCTTGAGGAATCGTAAACACCGCGCCTGCAAAGAGGCAGCCTATCAAGGTCTTCCAATACCCGAAACCAGCGGAATATTTACCGACTAATACAGCGGCTATTGCCGTAGATGCCGCGCCTATACCCAATACCAGTCCTGTAGAGGAGCCGATATACTGGACCTGTCCTCCCTGTAGAGCAAGCTCTTTGAGGAATAGCGGCAGCATCGGAGCCGCGATGCTATTTGCCGCTTGGATGGTAAACGTCGCGGTCATCAGGATAATCAATACCGGAGCGTTAAGTATAGGCTTAATATCCGGCAGGAACCGTAACTTTTTACCTTTTTCAGGCTGCGGCTGTACATCGTCTTCAACGCCTTTCAATACAATACATCCCGCGAGAGCCAATACCGCGCCGGTGCTGAGAAAGGCAACGCGGTGACCGAAAAAATCCGCAATGACTCCTCCGATCAAAGGACCGATTGAATTGCCTACAGCCACGCCGGTTTGGAGCAGTCCCAGAGCTAACGCAACGTGTGAAACCGGCGCAATCCCGGCGGTCAAAACCGTAGCCGCCGCTACAGTACCGGTAAAACAGCCTTGTATGCTTCGCAGCACCAGGAGCTGCCAGGGAGATTGGACAAAAAACATAAGCGAAACAATAAGGGCTCCCCCGAACATCGCCCTCAACAGCATCATCCGGCGGCTGAAGATATCCGCCAGATGCCCCCAAATAGGCGCAAAAATAGCCAATGTAATCGCCGGAAGAGACTGGACCGCGCCGACCCAGATTTTCAAAGTTTGGGGATCATGTATGCCTATATCTTCTTCAAGAAACAAAGGGATAACCGGCATAGAAAGGGAAAACCCTCCAATAGCCATAGTTTCAGCAATTAAAATCGCCGTATAATTAGCTTTCCAGGATTTCATGGTCATGTAACTCCGGTCCACGACTAAATCCGGAGGGTTCATGAACGCGGGCGGGTTTTAGCCTGTTTATATTTTTCCTCATTAAAAAAACAATATATCCTTAGCATACTATATCTTAAAATCTCTTGTCAAGAGTTAGCGTTACCCTTCCGGCAAAGCCGGACCAAAGACGAGGCAGGGCAACGCGCTTTAGGCTTAATCCCAACAGGCAAGGTCGTTTTTGATTTCCGGGATTGCATCCTTTGTAAAAAGCGGGTCTTTACCTGCTTTTTTCTGCTTCTGATAATCCTTCAGCGCTTTTATCGCTATTCCTGAAAGTCCGGCTATGGCTATCATGTTGATGATTGCCATAAGCCCCATACATAAATCCGCAAAAGCCCACACAGTATCAAGACTCGCCACTGAACCAAGGAGTACAAACCCTATCGCTAAAATCCTAAAGAAATAGAGATAGATTTTATGTTCCGTTAAAAACGCGAGATTTGTTTCGCCGTAACTGTAGTTGCCGATTACCGAACTCCAAGCAAACAAAAAAACGCATACCGCCACAAAAATATGGGCCCCTGGAATGTGGGCTTGCAAAGCCGTCTGGGTAAGCTGAATCCCGCTTTCAGTAATCTCAGTATGACCTTCGGCCGCATAGGTAAGCACCACAAACGCGGTGGCGCTGCAAATCAGGATCGTATCGAAAAACACGCCCAAGGTCTGAATCAGCCCCTGCTTTACCGGATGGGACGTATGCGCGGCAGCCGCGGCGTTAGGGGCGCTTCCCATACCCGCTTCATTTGAAAACAAACCCCGTTTAACCCCAAGCATAATCGCGCCCCCTACGGTGCCGCCGAAAAATTGTTTAATCCCAAAAGCGCTCTCAAAAATCATCATAAATATCTTAGGAATCAGGGTGATATTCGAGACCACAACATACAGTACGCAGATCACATACAATCCAGCCATAATCGGAACAATCGTTGAGGAAATATCGGCGATTCGTTTTATTCCGCCGAAAATAACTGCTCCAGTCAGGGCGGATAATACAATGCCCACATAAAGCGGTTTGAAGCCGAAGGCTTTTTCACAGGCCCCGGCAATGGTGTTCGCTTGGGTAGCGTTAAACGCGAATCCATAGGTAAACGCGATGAGAAGCGCGAAAATAACCCCAAGCCACCGTTTTTTCAAGGCTTTTTCCATATAGTAAGCAGGTCCGCCCCGGAAATTCTCTTTGCCGTCATGTACTTTATAGATTTGCGCCAAGGTTGATTCAATAAAACTCGAAGCTCCCCCTATCAGGGCGATAAGCCACATCCAAAACACCGCCCCAGGTCCGCCGCTGCTTATCGCTATGGCAACTCCCGCGAGATTGCCGGTTCCTACCCTTGAGGCCGCGCTTATGCAGAAAGCCTGAAACGAAGAAATCTTCTTTTTGTTCCTGCCTCTTCCGATATTCTCGGTCATCAGTTTGATCATCTCAAAAAAATAACGGAATTGAACGCATTTTGTCTGTATCGTAAAGAACAGTCCCAGACCCAGCAGCAAAATAATAACAATATACGACCATAGCAGATTATTGATCCAGTCAATCTGATTTGTAATAAACTCCATTGTTCCTCCATAAATATACTGATATATTCTAAGCATTATCATGGCATCGTACCCAGATTTACTTTAAAAAGCAAGCAATATATCATTACTTGCAGTATATTTCTGACATATTGTAATGTACAGATAGATTTGGTACTCTATTTAAAACATTCTAGGAGAAATAGTATGTCTATACATATCGCGGCTCCCGCCGGAGGGGTCGCGGAGTCAATTTTACTGCCCGGAGACCCGCTGCGGGCGAAATTTATTGCTGAAACCTTTCTTGAAAAGCCTGTTCAGTACAATACAGTGCGGAATATGTTTGGATACACCGGAACCTACAAGGGGAAACCGGTTTCAGTACAGGGTACGGGAATGGGAATTCCGTCAATTTCTATTTATGTGAATGAATTATTCCGGGATTACGGGGTAAAACGGGCTATCCGCGTAGGAACCGCCGGCTCGATTCTGGCGGATATACACCTTCGGGACTTGGTGATTGCTATGGCGGCATCTACTGACTCCGGAGCTAACCCCATCAGGTTTGGAGGGCGCAGTTTTGCGCCGGCCGCGTCTTTTACGCTGCTCAAAACCGCGTTTGATATAGCGGTTGCCAAAGGCTGGACCCCCAAAGTTGGAACTGTTGTATCCTCGGATATGTTTTACACCGAAGACCCTGAAGAATGGCGGCTCTGGTCAAAGTTCGGCTGTCTTGCGGTGGAAATGGAAACCGCTGAACTCTATACATTAGCCGCAAAATACCGGCGGGAAGCCCTTGCGCTGCTTACCATTTCCGACAGTCTCATAAGCCATGGGTCCACCTCTGCGGAAGAACGGCAGACTGCCTTTACCCAAATGATGGAAGTCGCTCTGGAAACAGCGATTTCCGCCTAGCATAACAGGTATAGGTTTTCGCAGCTCCCGCTATGAGTACCGGATCAGCAGATCCCGCGACAGGATCGGTTGATCCCACAGCGGAAACATTTGGTCTATATGCCGGCGGGCTTATCCGCAAAAGAGAGAATTTGATTTTTCTCCAAACCCTTATTTCCCCGGACTTATGGTTGGGTAGGCGTTTGGTATGGTATACTTAGAAGAAAGCTCAGTAGCGGACCGGCGGGGTATTAAAACCAAAAAAGATGACGGTTTCAATGTCCCGTAATACGGCGCTTCAAGGTATTTTTGCCGAGAAGGTATTTTTTAGTTCCAGAAAATCCTCCTCAAACTGCATCGTCCCCTTTTGATATACACTAAAAACGGCGTACGCTGTATACCGTAGGTAATACTGAGTACCTTCATTTTACGCTATGCCCGCATGAACTAACACTGTTATGAAATACTCCTGTCTGTGCCGGAATTACGCAAGATATCTCGGTTTTAATCAAGTCTTTCAGTTAAAATCTCAGTATGGTCTTTGAAAAGCGCAATCGTATGTTCCCAATGAGCGGATAATTTATGATCTGCGGTAACAACAGTCCAGCCGTCTTCCTGAATATTCACATCTCCGGTTCCTATGTTGATCATTGGCTCTATGGCAATAACAAATCCTCCCAGCATCCGGGGATTGGGACCTTTGGGGGTATTGGATACTGTCGGTTCTTCATGCAGATCAAGACCAACGCCGTGACCGCAAAACTGATGTACCACCCCGTACCCGTGAGAAACCGCATGGCTATGTACTGCTCGGGCAATCTGTAAAAGCCGATTCCCTGCCTTAGCCGACTCAATCCCGCGATACAGACATTCCTGAGTAACCAAATTGAGTTTATGCGCGGTTTCGTCAACTCTGCCGGCTTCCACGGTTATCGCCTGATCACTGATAAAACCGCCTAAGTCAATCCCGCAGTCTAAGGATACCAGATCTCCTTCACGAATTTTTCGTTTAGAAGGAATCCCGTGAATCACTTCATCGTTTATGGAAATACAAATCGCCGCAGGATAGGGGTTGGAATTTGGTCCATACCCTAAAAAAGCAGGTTTCCCGCCGGCTTTTTTTATCCAATTCCGAGTCCACCGATCGAGTTCCAAGGTTTCAACCCCGGGCATCACCAAAGGAATAAGTTCTCGAAACATAGCGCCAAGCATACGACATGATGTACGGATACCGTTGATCTGCTTTTCATTTTTTAAGCGAATCATTCTATTTCCTTGTCATTTTATACAAATTATATATTGAGTTTACGTCTAAGTTGGATTGCCTTGGAAAGTCCAGGATCCCGCTGTAAGGCTTCATGGAATATTTTTTGAGCGGCGGAAATGCGTCCCATCTGCGCTAAGGTCTCAGCCATAGAACGCATCCATCGGGCTTCGTCCTTAGGGGAAAAGCCTAATTCCAAAAGAGTGTTCATACAATCAATATAGGTCTCTCTATCTACCGATGATTTGAGCCGCAGTCGGACGATATCTTTCAATGTCCCTTCAAGATCGCTCATAAAATGTTTGAAATAAGGCTGCCGCCGTTCCGCCCGGACCAGCACAACTAAAAGCCTGAAAGCCTCATAGTAATAACCCTGTTTTTCCAATTCCTCCGCTAAAATAAAAGTACAATCCATCCAATCTTCCCGGTCTAAGTATTTATCCATCTCGAATTGCAATCCTCCCTGAGTTCTCCATATCGACAAAGCCCGTTCTCCCTGAAAGTGCAGCAATTCAAAAAACACCAGTTTAGCTTGACTTTTCGGATCCTCAACCTGTTCTTGCAGAAATGTCCGATAATCAAACCTAAGATTCTTGATAAAATTACGGTAGATTCGGTCATATTCATATCGCCGTTCTTGATCAGACAACACTTCGTAAGCGGTTAAGAGCTTCCGCATTTCTCCCTCAGTTGCAGTGCCGGCGATATCTGGGTGAAGCCGTTTAGCCCGGGAGCGAAAAGCCCGTTTTATATCCTCAGAAGAAGAGTTATGATCAATACCAAGAAGACTGTAATAATTTTCCATACATTAATGTTAGGCTCCGATACGTTTGCCCAAGGCTTCCGCATGGGGGGCATTGAGGATAATATCACTCCAGTTGACCAACATACCTTCTTTTTCCATAGCCCGCATGAGATTTGCGAGAGCCTTACCAGTAAAGATGCCGGTCTTTCTGAGAAACGCCGCGCTTTTCTTGCCTCCCACGCCGCTGCCGGAAGCCAAAATTTTGGATAAAGCCTCGGGCATCTTGCCTCCAAAAAAGGATATTGATTCGGCAGTTACCACAATATATTCATATCCCGGCAGACGGAATCCGTCGTCAGTCCAAGCGTCCAGAACATCTACCTGATGTCCCATAGACATCATCCCTTTTTGGAGAGCCGATACATAGTCAGGAGTCGGTTTCCTCTGGGCTGGCGCGCTTATGATTACTATTCTCATATCTTTTCCTAAAGCTGTCTAAAAATATGGTCAACATGAGGTTCCTTAACCAACAATACTGAACATTTAGCGTTTACCATAATTTCCCGATGCACATGGGAGATTATATCTCGAGCGCTCCTATGCTGTTCCCAGCCGCCTAAGAGAATCAGATCAGCTTTTTTGTCTTCTGCCAGCGTGAGAATTTCAGTATACACCGCTCCTCGTCGAAGTTCCCCTTCCAGCTTAACCCCTTTACTGCGGGCTAATTCTTCTACAAAAGAAAGATACCGTTTCCCATTAGCCTCAAGGCTCTGTTCATACTCTTGGCTTTCCTCTTGAATAAATATCTTACTCAGCATTAATTGACGGATAGTCGCGGTATCCACCACATACACTGCGGTAAGATGACCCCGATATATTTTAGCTAGGGTAATAGCGTACTTTGCAGCCAAAATAGAAGCATCCGAACCGGTAATCGCAACCACAATATTAGAGAATAAAGGCTTTATCATTCTTTTCCGGCCTTCTTTTTTAAAAGTTTACTAGTAAAAAAAGCATCCCGCTCCCGCTCTTCCAGAGCCGATTCAATGTATGCCTTTGTTTCCCGGGCAGTAGGGATCACCATCTTTTCCAAGGCGTTTACCCGTCGTTGGGTCTTGCGGACTTCCCGGGCTAAACGCCAGCTGATCGTCCTCACCGCAGCCAATTCTGTTACAATTTTCAGTAACTTAAAGAATTCTAATACCGTTTCATCACATTCCGCAAATGAATTGGCTGGAGCATATTTTAATTCCATTTCTGGAAGTTTAATCGTAAGTCCCGGAAGATTCATCCCCGCAACAGTTACCCGTTTTTCCATTAAATCAAACTTATAGCGAATATTTTGAGAAAGCCGATCCGCTCGTTCTCGTCCTACTACGATAAGCATCCGTTTCAACACCGGATATGCGGCGTTAATCTGGGCGTCCAAATCCCGTTCCAGCAGTTTAATTTGTTCTACCTGCCGCATCAATTCCATTACAAGGATTTCCCGTTTTTGCTCAAGCAGATCATAACCCTCCTCAGCAGTCGCAAGACGCTCCTTAGTTCTGAGGAGATTGCTTTTAGTAGGGGCAATAGATTCTCTTGGCATTTTATAGAACCTCCTGGGGGACCGCTGCAAACGGCTGCTTTTGGGCAAGAATTGGGTCAAGGTATTTTTCAAGCAAGTCCTGTTTTATCCGCAATAACTCGTCTCTCGGCAGTTCAGTCATTATTTCCCAGCCTAGATTTAAAGTCTGTTCTATGGTCCGATTTTCCGTTTCTTTTTGGGTTAGGAAATAATGTTCAAAACGCTCGCCAAATTTCAGATACTGTTTATCTATGGGAGATAATTCTTCTTCTCCAATAATAGAAGCGAGATTCCGAATCTGTTTAACCTTGGAATACGCCGCAAAGAGTTGGCTTGCCACGTCTTTATGATCCTCTCTAGTCATGCCCGGACCGATGCCGTCTTTCATAAGCCGGGACAAACTTGGGAGTCCCGCAACCGGCGGATAAACCCCCCGCTGAGTAAGCTCCCGATCAAGGACGATCTGACCTTCAGTAATATACCCTGACAGGTCTGGAATAGGATGACTTATATCATCATTAGGCATGGTAAGAATAGGAATTTGGGTGATTGAACCGGTAGAACCCTCGATCTTGCCTGCCCGCTCATAAAGAGACGCCAAATCCGAATAGAGATATCCTGGATACCCTTTACGGCTGGGAACTTCTCCACGGATTGAAGATACTTCCCGAAGGGCTTCGCAGTAGTTAGTCATATCCGTCATCACCACCAGAACATGCATATTTTTTTCATACGCTAAATATTCTGCCGCGGTAAGGGCGCACCGGGGAGCTACAAGACGTTCCAGTGAGGGAGCGTCTGCTAAAGAAAGAAAGATCACTACATTAGCAAGAACCCCGCTGCGCTCAAAATCATCCAAGAAGAATCGGGCTACATCGTACTTAATTCCCATAGCGCAGAAAATCACCACAAACGATTCATCAGCGTTGAGAATTTTAGCCTGCCGCACGATTTGAGCGGCAAGCCGATTGTGAGGCAGCCCATTACCAGAAAAAATCGGGAGTTTTTGCCCCCGAATAAGGGTATTCATTCCGTCAATAGCGGATACGCCAGTCTGTATGAAATCTCGGGGATAGATTCGGGCGTAGGGATTAATAGGGAGACCGTTCACGTCAAGACAGGTAGAAGAAAAAATATTCCCATACCCATCAATAGGTTCTCCTAAGCCGTTGAAAATCCGTCCTAAAAGACCGGTTCCTACTCGAATTTCCATGGGTTTTCCTAGAAATTCAACCCGCGCTTCGTCAGCGGAAAGTCCGGTAGTGGTCCCGAAAATCTGAATCGCCGTCCAGTCCTCACTCATGTCTACTACCCGTCCCAAACGGCGGCCTTCTACCCGATCATAGACCGCTACAACTTCGTTAAAGCCTACGTTTTTGCTCCGGGCGGTAATCACTACAGGACCTTCAATCCGCGTAAGCCCTCGATATTCTATCCCTCTCATAGCCTCTCCTTCAAACGGTAACTTCGTTCCAATTCCTCTAAAGCGCTCCTCATTTCCCTTTCAAAATCATCAAATCCGGTAAGATCGTCATTTTTTACCACGCTTTTGAGGCGAGCAAGCTGCTCTCGAATGGGAAGGGCGGTGATCTTGATAAGCGGGGCCCCAAGTTTGATACAAGTAGCGGAACGCTCATGGAATTCCATAATGAGTTCCAGAAGTCTCACCTGTTTGGTAGGGATACAGTACATATCCACTTCATCAAACGAATTCTGCTGTAAAAATCCGTCTTTAATAATATCCGCAGTGATAAGGATAAGCCGCTGATCATCCGGCAGCGCATCAGGTCCAATGAGTCTGACGATTTCAGCCAGCCGCTGATCCCGTTTGAGAAGATCCAGCGCTTCCTGACGAACCCTAGCCCAGAGAGAATTTACCTTTTCCCACCACGCTTTTACTTCTTCAGCGTATTCTGAATAGCTGTCGATCCAGCTTATAGCGGGATAATGCCGAGCATTGGCAAGGTCTCGATCTAAGGCCCAGAAACAGCGGATAAACCGTTTCGTATGCTGCGTAACCGGCTCGGAAAAATCCCCTCCCGGAGGAGAAACCGCGCCGATAATCGAAACCGATCCTTCTGCGCCGGAAAACGTTTTAACCCGCCCTGCCCGCTCGTAGAATTCCGCTAATCTTGTGGGAAGATATGCGGGAAACCCTTCTTCCGCTGGCATCTCCTCCATGCGTCCTGAAAGTTCTCTGAGCGCCTCAGCCCAGCGGCTCGTGGAATCCGCCATGATTGCTACATGGTATCCCATATCCCGATAGAATTCCGCCAAGGTCACTCCTGTATAAATCGAGACTTCCCGAGCCGCCACCGGCATATTGGAAGTATTAGCGATAAGGACAGTCCGTTCCATCAAGGATCGTCCGGTTCGGGGATCGATAAGTTCAGGAAATTCAGTAAGTACGTCAGTCATCTCATTGCCCCGTTCTCCACAGCCAATATAGATGATCACATCCGCATCGCACCACTTAGCAATAGCGTGTTGGGTCATGGTTTTACCAGTGCCAAAACCCCCAGGGATTGCCGCAGTTCCTCCTTTGGATAAGGGAAAAAACACGTCAATGACCCGTTCTCCAGTTACTAAAGGCTGATCAGGAGAAAGCCGCTCCGCATTCGGTCTGGGAACCCGCACGGGCCACCACTGGGCAATAGGAATCTCTTCTCCCTTATCAGTCTGAGCAATAACTTTGCTGATAATATACCGCCCTTCCTTTACCAATTCCGTTAAAAATCCGCCTTTGGTATCTGGAGGAACCATGATTTTACAGGTAATACTTTCGGTTTCTTTCACAGTTCCCAGTATAAGCCCTGGGACGACTGGTACTTTTTCTTTTTTGGCTAACTTTTCAACGATATCCGGGTTCGGAATAAAGGTCCACAACTTAGCGGAATCTAAAGGTTCCCCTCTGGCGCCGGGAGCCATAAACGTGCCGCTTTGATTGAAAAGCATTTCCAAAGGACGCTGAATTCCGTCATAGATGGTACCGATAAGACCAGGACCAAGCTGCGCCGACAGGGGACGCCCTGTAGAAGACGCTTCAGCGCCGATCTGGAGACCAGTATCGTCTTCATAGACCTGAATCACCGCTTCATTTCCCTCAAGCCGGACCACTTCTCCGACAATACGCTTTTCTCCTACCTCGACCACATCGAAAAGCCCTGCGCCGTTGAGCCCCACCGCCCGAATGATGGGACCCGATATACGCTTTACCTTACCCTGGGTCATATCGAACCTCCTTCAAGAAGGACTTTTTCACCAAGAAGAGTAGAAGCCAGTTCCGCCCGTTTATCTTCCATTAAATTGTCTGCGATAGCGTCTATAGAAATAACGATCCGTATTGTAGGAGCATTCACTACAATAGCGGGGAATTGGTTCTCTTTAAGTCCGTTATTTTCTGACCCGAGGGTCCAGCTTCCCTGGGGGAGATTTCGGTTTAGCATCTCCTTTAATTCAGCGTCATGTATCTTGTGGGATTGAATCTGAAGCTCTGATTCAACGAATTCCTGAGTTTTCCGCAGGAAATCCAGACGCTGCCGAAAGGCGTATTCTAAAATAGACAACAACGTTTCCCGATTAAGACTAAATAGATAGGTCTCCATCGCCGATTTGAGAAGCCCTTCAATCTTTTGAGCCTGCACTCGACGCTTGTCCAGTATAAGCCGTGCGGCAAGTTCATCTTTCACGATAAGCCCCCGCCGAGCGTACCGTTCCCGGACTTCCGCAATAGCCTCGTCAGTCTTGAGTTCCCAAACCTCGACTCCAGCCTTAACTGATTCTTCAGCGTTTTTGAGTATACGATAGGCTTTTTTTCGGGCATCCTCTAAGATTTCCCGGTCTAATACTTCAGTGGATTGCAGTTCTTCCATAAGATACCTCAAACATGGATACCGATAACTTCCCGAATAGTATCAACTAAGTGTTTCCGTCCGGACAGTCTTCCCATCATGCCGGGAATTTCCACTATTAACGGATAACGATCTGATAATTGCCATTGAATAAGTAATTCTCCTAACCAATCCGCAACTTCCTCAGTGAGAATAAGAATCCGGCATCCTTCAATATCCGGTAATACGGTCCCGGCGGTTTCGTCCCAGCCTTCGGTAATTCGCTGGAACGCGGCGGTCGCTTCTTCAGCGTTAACTACCGCGATTCCTTTGATGCCGACAAACCGAAAAGCAGTTACCAATTCCGGGTCCCCGATAAAAAAATAGTCCACCGCTCAGTTAAGTACCAGGATGAGCAAGGCTACCAAGAAACCCCACAAACATATACCTTCCGCAAGCCCCGCGTAAGGCAATGCTTTTCCAGACAGTTCGGGATTCTCACTCATAGCCCCCATTGCGGCTGCGCCGATTTGACCTACCGCGATGCCCCCGGCAACACAGGAAATACCCACCGCAAGAGCTGCGGCAAAATATTTCCATATCGCTGAATTTTCCGACGGAACCGCTGTTCCAGCGCCTCGCGCTTCCTGGGCATACACCATGACTTGGGAAGCGCCTAAAAGAAGGAAGACGAGCAGAATGACAACACGTCTCATACCTTTACCCCCATAAAATAACGTTATTCAGAGCTTTCAGAACCTGCTGGCGTTTGTTCCCGAAATTCATCCAAAACAACCTTCCCCCGAAACTTGAAAGGCTTAAATTCCACTCCAGTTTCGGTAAAAAACTTACTGAAAAACTCATAATATTGAAGACGTACCACCTGAATGGCAACGATCATTCCCTCAAGAAGTATTATCACTGTGTTCCCGAAAATCATAATGATCAGAGAAAACAGATGCCCCCCCCCAGGAAGGTGAGACACCATCTCAGAAAGGGAAAATACAATAAAAGAAAGCACCGCATGAGAGAGGGCAAAGGCGCCCACCCGCAGAAAACTTACAGTATTGGAAATATAGGTTGATAAGGTTTCAAGGATCTCTACAAATCCTTCCACAATAAACACCATAAGTCCTTCTTCAAAAACCGGACGTTCTCCGCTGATAAGCCTCCACAGCGCAGGACCAAAAAAAATACAAAACGCCGGAACCCCTAATCCAAGCATATCAAACCTGCCGAAACGCCCTCCTGTTACACAGCGGATCCCGATAAACAGAGCATACCAAAACAGCGCAATTCCAGCTATACCTGTTTTTGAAAAAAATGCTTTTTCATATTTTTTTAAGATACATTGATTGATTACATTAACCCATAACCCGACAGAATTAAAGATAATTCCCACTCCAATAGTGAATCCAAAGAAATAAAAAAGTTTATGGATATTATCCGCCTCTGGCATGAGATGAAGTATCCGCTCCGGCGGCTCTCCGGTCTGTCCGGTGAGGTCCATGAAAAACCTACAGACCTCCCGGGTAGGCGCTACGAGGAGTTCTTCACTGGTGAAGACTTCTCCATTCAAAAACCCCATAACCATAGAAGTGATCCCTACCGCAATAAGGGGAGTTGAATACCCCCTGAATCCCGCCAATGCCTTGATTCCGCGGCTGCTGCTTAGAAACCCGATAAGCAATAAGACTAAACCCTGCCCTACATCCCCGAACATGATGCCGAAGAGAAGCGTAAAAAAAAACGCCACAAACGGGGTGGGATCAATAGTTCCATACAGAGGAGCGCCGTAAGAAAACACGAGACGTTCAAAGCCTTTCACAAAAGCGCCGTGTTTCAGGGAAACCGGAACCTTCTCAGCTCCCTGCTTAACCTGGTCTATTTCTTCAGGAACAAACGCCCTGATCCCTATTCGTCCCTGGGTCAGATTAGCAAGTTCTGCCGCTAACCGAGGGACTGTAGCCGCCGGGGCCCAGCCTGAGAGCAAGAAAACGTTTTTCGTGGCGGAAAGCCTTTTCTTGAGTTCTTCCACAATGGAAGCCATAATATAAGAAGCCGTCAAATGCCGACAATCCGCCTCATACTGCCGGCTAAGTTGGGTCTTCCGTTCCTGAATCCGCTGTAATGTCTCCTCTACCTCTTTAAGCCTTGTTTCAAGGCTGTCGAGCATCTCCGACGGAATCCCGCGAAACCCTTCAGGAATAACAATCGGCGCAAAGGAATGTTTTTTCAGTTCCGAATCCAGCGCGAACCTGCCTTTTCGGGAAGCTGCGGCTAATATCCGATCTTCTCCCAATGGAATGATTACCGCCCGATCCGCGAGATGTTCCTGCATTTCCTTATGTCCTTTAGGATCAAGCCGTCCAATCCGTAAGGTCAAATAGGAAAGCTGATCCAGTTCATTGAAAGGAGCGTTAAGATTCGCAAAGGCTTTGGACTCATTAAGGGTATGTTCTAATTTTTTCTTTTCATGATTTTCATTGGTTTCCCAAGCGTTCAAATCGGCAATTTCAGTGCACATCTTGTCAACCAATGCAGCTTCGGCTTCAGTAGGCAATGTACTGGTCTCTTCCGGTTCAGCAGGCAAATCGAACCCTAGATAGACCGCGGCAGTCTTAATTCTTTCAAGATTCCCCTCAATTTGTTTGTGGAACTCCTCATTTCGAGTGAAGGCGGCTTTTTCCGGTATGACGCGATCTTCTTTAGAAAACTGTATGAAAGCGCCTCTGCCTAAGAATTCAATAACCTTATCCACATCCTTGGCAAGTACCGTCAACTGAATTCGCTTCATCTTTTGGGGACGTATCACGTTTCCACCTCCAACAATGTGAAAATATCTCGGCTCGACATGCCTATAGCCAATCCTTCGGCTACGCTCGTCAAAATATCTTCCTCAAATTGTTTCAATTTAATGAAACAAAAGATTGAATCCAGGGAAAAAGGCTTGCGCCGGAAAGAAAACCGCGCCAGATGATACAAATGTTCTGAGGCGGCGTTTTGAAAATACCGGGGATCCGCCTTCCAAGGGACTTGGGGATTTTCAGGATTAAGGAAACTGAACCACTTCCACTCCGCCCAGGCGGATCGCTGATCCAGCGCCATAGAAAGGGCTTCTTCCGCATCAGCCGCAAAAGTTTTTCCCGCTTTTTTGTCTTCAGCTTCAGCGGCAATGAACTTCTCCCGAATCTCAGGATCAGACATTTTGTAATATGTTCTCATCCGCAGCGCCAAGACCGCATTACGGAGGGATATTTCTTCAGAAAGGATTTTTTTAATAGCTTCTCTGTCGGCTTTCGGCAGCTTTAACATATCTTTCCAGAGAAAATTGTAATAATGCTGATCCAGTTTGGTCTGTAGGGTTATATCTCCGGCATCTTTTTTATCTTCTGAATCCTGCGAAGAT
>JAITHD010000056.1 GCA_031280155.1 Treponema sp.
AGTAGTTGGAACCACCGTAAAAGCTCCCTGTAGGGAGTTTTTGCGAAAACCAAGCTATACCCCTGGCAGTTATCGTTGAAGCAAGAATCCCCCGCCTTTAGGCGTGGGGAGTGTCAAGGAATAAACCCGGAAAAAGACAATAAACTGTAAATAATAACAAAAAAATTAGAAAATGCAAAGGGGCGATCTTGCAAGGGCCGGATTTTGCCACCCTTGAAACCCCGCGCCTAGAGCCTTATTTTCTCAACAGCCCTTTCCGTTCTTTTTCGGCCTCAAGATGCATGACTTCAAGCCGTTCCATGATGGCGTCCGCCGCCGCTTGTTTTTTGTCTTCTATCCCTGCGGCTTCAGTCCTGGAGCGGACTTCATTCCTGAAATCCGTACAGGAAAGTACCGGTCCCGCGGTAAACCGTACCAAATCCTGACTAATATAATCGTCCATCATATCCCCTTGACGTACATGAAGCAATTCTCCGTTTATTGCTACAAAACACATATAGTCGAAGGATTTAATATAGGAATCAATTTCCCGAACTCCTTTTTTCGTACTCGGATCCCAAGGCCGATACCTGGTTCCAGAGGGGAACACCAATATCAGTTTACCCCGATTCTTTACCTCAAGGAGCGCCTTCATAGCGGCCCGGTTAATGGCGTTGCTGCGGACTATTTCGGCCCGATCCCGTATAGCGTCCAGATCCTGGAGGGAACGGCTGGGATAGATCGTGATCCGGGTATACGCTCCGGTAAAAGCCGCCACCGTGGGACTCGCCTCATTGAGCTTCAAACCGGCAATGGCCACGATCGCGTCGGCTATTGCCCTGCCCTGTTTTTGTTCTTTTCTTAATAAATAAGAAAAAACCGGCAGATCCATGTTACTGTAATGTTCCAGCAGCAGGAGACAGGACTTTCCTGCACAGGCACGGTTTAATAAATCGTGCAGGTGTTCCATGCCGCCGATACCGGAACCAGGAAGTATTAACTTATCAATGATCGTATCTATCAGAGGCAGGCTTTCTTTATGCCCGATCTGATAGACGTTTTGTTCGGTTACCGAGGTTGAAGATTTAGAGAGAGCTACCACCTGTTTAATAACATCTTGAAATGCGGCGCTTAAAATTTCCATTGGTATAGTATATACATCCCTTCAATTTGGTGTCAAATGGAAAACCTCTTCAATACAGGTAATCTACGGACTTTTTTATATATGCACCGAATACTTACTGATTATTAAAACTATATACACGGTTACAAATAAAATAATGCAAAAGGTCCTGAAGATATGTTCCCCCTCTGTCCCTGTTATAAAATTGCTGATACGGTAGTATTTCTTGCTGAAAGGATACAGCCACGGCACTCCTTTTTTATTAAACGAATCCGCAATCAGATGGCTTAACCAGCCGATACAGAACCCGGACCATATACTTAACAGCACACTGGTAAATAAAGTCGCGGATGTAAAACGTACGATATAGACGTTTGGAAGCAACAGTATCAGCATCATAAGTCCGCTATGGGTTTCCCTCCTATGCTTTGACATGGCTACAAACATACTGACACAGCAGGATACGCCGAAAAAAACAGCGCAGGGAACTAAGATATTAAATAGTTCTTCCCCGTTAACTCCAATGCCTATATAAATAGATAAAAGCAGAAGCATAATCCCTGAAATTGTTATTGCAGTTTTTAAAAAAAAACGCAATTTTTTTCCGCCCCTGCTCTTAGGCGTATCGATATCGGGGCCAAGGGCCCCTATTACCGCAGGGAAAACCCCGGCAAAGGGATATATGTAATGCTCTCCTATAGTAAAACCGAGTTTTTTTTCAGCTATGCTTAATGCAACAGGAAGCCCTCCACAAAGTCCTCCTATGACCATGTGCGTATAACCGTTCATAATGGATACTGTACTTGATAATATATTGAAATACAAGAACCTGCGTTGCCTTATGAAAAAATGTAACCGAAAAAGGAGAATACCTCATTTTGAATGTTCAATAGGGGGATTAGAAAAGTGCTCATAGGCCAGCTTGGCGGCGGCTTGTTCCGCGCTTTTTTTGTTCCGGCCTGTTCCCGGCCCAAAGGCTTGACCATTCACATGCACTTCAACCCAGAAAAAGCGATCATGTTCGGGGCCGGAACGTTTTAATAGGGTATAGACCGGATAGGTCTTATTTAAACGCTGGCTAAGTTCTTGCAACAGAGACTTGTAGTCCTGATAATGGCGGTTATCCAGCACGCGGGTTATTTCGGGAACTATAAAGCGGCTCACAAAGGTATACGCCGCCTTATACCCTGAATCAAGATAAAAAGCGCCGATAAGGGCTTCCAAAGCATCCGCGAGAATAGCTTTTTTGGTCCTGCCTCCCGAGAGGTCTTCTCCGCGGCCTAACAAAAGCAGCGTGTCGATCTGTAGTTCCCTGGCGATCCCTGAAAGGATATCCTCGGATACCACCACGGACTTGATCTTTGCCAATTCTCCCTCATTTCTGTCGGCCAGTCGTTCATAGAGCAATGTAGCGGTTATAGCTCCCAGAATGGCATCTCCCAAAAACTCAAGACGCTCATTGTTGGCTTTATAACCCGATTCATTGGAAATCGACCGGTGCATAAAAGAAAGATTCAGCAGACCGCAATTTTTGAACTTGATCATAAGACGCTTCTGAAAGGCAATCAATACCTTCTTTCTCTTTACGTCTATTACCGGAAGCTCCTGCAATATGAGAGATAGGGTTGTGTGCGATGAACCTATCACACCTGCCGTTATTTTCATATAAAACTGAGGTAACACCCTGTATTATGTATCTTCATCATACCTATAGTATGAATCCTCAGAAACGGACCGCATGGATCTGCGGTCCATCATGGGCTATTTCTGTTGGGATTTAATAAATTCGTAGGCATCCCCGACGGTTTCAAATTCATTGGCCTTTTCATCGGGGATTTGTATACCCATCTCCTCTTCAATGGCATAGACCAACTCATAGGTATCAAGGCTATCTGCTCCAAGATCCTGACGGAAAGAAGCATCCATGGTTATCTTTCCCTTATCAACCTCCAATTTATCGGCAATAAGGGTTTTCATTTTTTCAAATACCGGATCGTCCATTGTACAATTCCTCCATAACTACCTTTATAAAAACAGCTTTAAACCTTCGATTCAGGAAGGATCACCTGTTTACCCCGATAAAACCCGCATTTCGGACATACCCGATGCAATAAAACCAAATTACCGCAGGTATTACATTCAATTAGGGGTGGGACGGTGAGCTTCATATTAATCGACTGCCGGCGATGGGTCCTCGCCTTTGACGTTTTAGATCTGGGTACCGCCATTGAAAACGCTCCTCACATAATAAAATAACAGAATATCTAATCAATCTAACAAAAATTATACATGATGTCAATATTGTCGATTCGGAGTTTTGTTCTTTATATTATGGAGCATTGCTTGATCTCTCCATTTTTTCTTCCAAACCGGTGAAATTATGGAGGTGGCGGGAGTCGAACCCGCGTCCTAATACGCGAAATACAAGCCTCTACAGGTTTAGCCGCGTATTAGTTTGTCGGGATAGGGCTTGGCTACGCGGCGCGCGGCTCATCCGTATTTCGGAAATATCTTATCGCACTTCGTCCGAAAGCGAAATTTGACCAGCCTTGGTTGCGACGGAAATCCGGTTCCTCAAGGCCGCGGGACCGGTTTCCGCGTTCCGCTGTTTATGCAGCGAGAGCGTAATTGTCGTAATCGGCAATTAAATTGGCGCCGAATGTTAGGAGATCGGCACTCCACCTGCAGTCTGCACCCCGAACCGTACCAGTCGAAACCGGTGCACCCCCGGATGTCTTGTCAAAAGAGCCGCTCCAAAGCCCAAGCCTTAGCGTACGTTGCTCCGCTTTTATTAAGTATACAATAATTCAAGCCTCCGGTCAAGAACCTGTTCGTACTCACTACCTTTAGGACACTCCAACTCTGGGAATGGATAAGCCTAATGTGGCGGAAAACTCCGCCGGGGTCAAGAAGTTCAGGGCTTCATGGGGGCGGTAGAAGTGG
>JAITHD010000017.1 GCA_031280155.1 Treponema sp.
CAGCCGGATTCGCAGGGCTTCCAATCGAAGGGACTTTCCGGCAGTGCCGGCGGTCTGTCCATCCGCAGCCTCATCCATCCACCCGATACTCTGGGTATGCGCCTGATAGTTCAGGCATAACGGCAATAGTGACGGTGTGTAGCCGGCTCTTCGTTTTCGGTTTTTGTCCATTTCCTCTGCCGCCTTTTTTACCTCCTTGAAGTAATCGTCAGGATCGCCCGGTTTATTAAGACGATTATGTAAAGCCGTAACAAGCGGAGAATTAGCTCGATGTTCAATCAGCAACCTTAACTCACCAGAGTCACTATCTTTAAATGGTGGTTTAAGTTTTTCGGAAATTGCCCTATAACCATTCGGATCGCCTTGTTTTTCTGGATATGAACGGGTTCCGCCCTTAATTGCATCTATCAGATGTGTCAGAGCTTCATCTTTAAGAATAGAATAATTTCCAGGAATAACTTCTTCACAAACGCATTGTGGGGTCTGTAACTTTGGGTCGGCGATAGCGGCAATAATCGATTCTAATGGTGTTTTTACAGTATGTTCTTCTTTGCCTCTGGCGCCTGCAGAAACGTCAATAGACAGATTATTCATTCGGGCTGCGATTTTTTGTATTAACTCCTGTTTATTTTTTGCCCCTTTCCCATGTTTATATAAGAATTCTTGTTCGTAATCTTTCAGCTTACAAAACGCCGAAATTTCTATTGAAATAGTAGCCTGTTGAGGAATTTGCTTCGGATACACAAAATCCCTAACCGTCTCAATGTCAGGAAAAGGCTGAACAGTAGGTGTCCACCCCTTTATAGACCTACGGGGTAACCATTCTTCTTTTTTTTGGGGAAAAGCATTAATTGCCGTTCTGATATTATCCCCTAAGATCTTATCTACAAAATTGAAATCAATAGGTGTGGTCCGAAATTCAATTTCAGCCTTAATTTTTCCATTTTCCCGTTTAATATCATCGAACACCATTTCCAATTTAATACCTTTATTCATAGTATATGTATATAATGGTATCGATTCGATACTATTCAACCTAGTCCAATTATCTGGAGTATTGGAAAAAGAAACAACATCTTGGACACTAATCTCAAAACCGATATGAGTTTTGGTATCACTGGGTTCGTTTCCATAATTAATTGACATAAGATTATTTCCTCTCTTTTTAGTTTCGCGGTACGATTTTGATTTCAACCGCCTCGACACGCAGACCTTCACCGGGAAGCCCTGCGGTTTGCCCGTCGGACACCCAGTCCAGCCAGCCTTTTTCCTGTACATGTACCCGATAGACAACCGAACAATCAGGCAGACGCAAAAGGCGGATTTGGACCGCCGCCATAGGGCGGCTCTCCCCGGTGATTCCGGAAGCCGCGTTATTCATAACCCACGGGTGCCACCCCATAGCAGTATCAAAAACATGGTATTCAACCCCTGATAGTTCAGGAGCGTTCTCCAGCCGGATTCGCAGGGCTTCCAATCGAAGAGACTTTCCGGCAGTGCCGGCGGTCTGTCCATCCGGGACATCATTCATCCAGCCAATATTCTGGGTATGGGCCTGGTAAAAAACGCGCGGAATAAGAGCCTCTGAAACCGGCGTACCCGCGCCGAAGGTTATCCCCGCCAATGCTCCGGCGTACCCATCGCCTGCGGCCATGACATAGCCGGGTGATTGATCACGATAAATGAAATCTTCCATCAGCCTGTAATCTATCCATCCATATCCGGCAAGTCCCCAGTCAGATCCCCAGGAATTGATACACTTGAAAGACTTCTTGTTATTATCATAGCCGATTAAGCAAATAGCATGGTATCCCAGCACTCTTCCTTTAGCAATATCATACAACGGATTTGAGTAATTCAAATCATGAAAGTCTTGATAGACCGGAATACCCATCACTACGCCGCCTGTTTCGACGATTCCTTTTTTAAAATCCTCTATTGAGGCTATAGTCTTCCATTCTTTGACTTTGAACTTGAGTGCCTTCTGGGATTGCTTGTCTCCGGGTTTACTGCTATAGTCGGTCTCATTATACGACATATCGTCCACGGTACAGCATCCATGATCTTGCAGAAACTGCATGGCATCTGAAATCCGCGCTCCATTGTCGCGTCCGCTGTTAATTTGATTATACACAAATGCAGGACTGAATTTAGCGCATTCATCGGAAAACCCCCATGTATGGGTTTTGTTTTCCTGAAACGTTTTATAGGCATAAGCCACCGCCCATCCGACACAGCTGCTCTGCTTTCCCTGATTGCCGGGAAGCGGATAATCCGCTGTCCAGTCACACATAGCGGGAAGATTTAAGGTATCCCGTGAAAAACTCACACAGCATTTTGCGCCTGTTTCTTGTTCTTTAGAGTCTAAAACACATCCTAACGCATGGGTTGCCATAACTTCTGCCTTCCTTTTGGGGCTACTTCTGAAAAATACTTTTCAGGTTGCCCTGTGCTTTTTCCAGCTCCGCATCATAAAAATCGGTTATAAACCCATACAATTTCTCCCCAAAGTAGTCGATGGTTCTGCCTTCTATTTTTTGAGACAATTTTTGCATGAAATTGGCATCTGCGGAGAATACATAGGTGTCATAATGGGAATCCAGTTTCGTTTTATGCACTCCGCCGCAAAGCGTCTGTACGTCGGTTTCCTGCAGGTGCATCTGATACGTCACCACCCGCACATCAATAGATTTTGAGGTATAGGCGGTAATAACAGCAAAATAGGTGAAGTCCCTTTTTTCGCTCTTGTATCTTGCAATTTCTCCGCCGCTCTTTTTCAATGCCCCGATAACAGCATTTTTCAAATCCGGTACATTTTTTATGTTCACGACACTTTCAACGGCATCCGTATTAACGCTCAATGAAAACTCACTGTTTTTATAATCTTGGCTTTGGGCCTCAGTAAAGTTGAAAAGCGGCAAAGGAAAATCAACAAAAGAGGTAACCCATGCGTCTATATTCTTCAGGGCGTCTTTCGCGTTTACGCCAGCCGCCTTCGCTGCATCGGTAATCATTTTCTGCACCATGTTTGTACAGACTGACATGATCGTCGAACAGTCCCGAAATACATTTGGATCCATATCCCCATTACAATTCACCTTTACCGGCTCAGGGATTGACATATCGCCGCCTATACGATTTGAATCTTTTGGGTCTGCCAGGATAACAGACCATTTCTTTTTTCCTAGAAACCGAAAATCTTCTTCGTCGAATTTCACAGGAGACCCGTCATCAATAAAGGTATCAAAAGCGGGAACTGTCGTAAAATGCTCCCAGCTGCCGGGAGTTTCCTGATTTGCCGTTACCTTTCCGTTAGACTGGACGGAAAGATATTTTCCATGAAATGACTTAAAGCACAACCCTCCCGGCATCACCTCAATAAGCCATGTTTCCCATCGCGCCAGCTTATCCCGGTTCCACTGAATCGTTCCATCCGGCTGGGCGGAAAGATACTTCCCATAACGAGATTTAAGTCCCCCATGGTTCTTATCCACCATCTCAATTTGATGTATCTGATCCCAGTCTGAAAGCGTATTACGGTTCCATACCGCAACTCCATCTGAACCGGCGGCAAGATACTTTCCCTCATAGGATTTGAGGGCTATCATAAAAATGTTTGCCATAACTGTCTCTGCTCCTTAGTTTTCTAAAAATATCTTTCATATTTATTAATATAGCTCATTCGTTTTTATTTGTCTATAGCTTTTTCTATAATATCGGAGAACTCCACGGTCCGGCCTCCAGCAAAGCCAAACCGCTCCATCGCTGGAGCGCCTCCCGCATACTCCGCAAGAGCCCGCTCAAATCAGCGTCCACCATACATCCGTTGCCAATCACAGTCCGGTATTGACGGAGGGGGACAGCGACGCAACACACTACTCCATAATATCCATATATTCAGCCACTGAATCTTCTTCACGCCTAAACTCCTTATGCGTCCCGCTGTCTTGGCGATCTCTCCTCGGCAACCCTCCAGGCTCCCCGCTGTCCCTCGCCATGAACAGAAAAACCTCCCCCTGCGGGATAACATCCGGTTCAAAAGATACGTCTCTGGGCCAGCCTCCAGTATAGCATCCCTGAATGTTTCCCTCAATTGTAATTCGAGCGGCATCCGCACACTACTCCCCCAATCCATACAGCGGAAACAATACCTAGAAGACGTTAACCGCCTTACTAAGGCTGTTTTAGAATTTACCCCCCCGGCGCTTTCAGCGGCGGGAACAGCTTCTATAACAATCTTCATATTTTTAGTGTAAACCCCGGTTAAAATTATTGTCAAGCAATATTTTACAGAAATTCAGCAAAAAACCGCCCCGGAGAGGGCAAACCGTCCGGCGCGGTCTTCGGAGGAAACAGTTTTGAATGCCTCCCCCTGTCTCCTCCGGCACCCGCTCCCCCGATCCATCCGGCGGACGGCGGCATGGCCGCCGCCGTCCGCCTCCCTTCATTCCCGCGGTAGACAGAACACCCTTTATCTATAGTTAACCTCCCCCTCACCCCCCCTATCAGGCGTATATCCTTACCCCCAGACCCCGTA
>JAITHD010000012.1 GCA_031280155.1 Treponema sp.
TCCCGCAAGCGGGGGAGGGGGTGCTTCCCAAAAATCGGTATTAACTGATTTTGCCGGCTATCCCATGAACATGACGAATCAAACCATTACATGGTTTGTAAGTAATGGGTATTTGCCGAATACCGCGTTTGCCAGTGCTAAACAGTCGCCCTTCCATTCTGGTTTGGAAGATATGCTGGGCGTGAAAATCGACTGGCGGTTCCCCACAACCGGAACCGACGCTTTTCAGGCGTTCAATCTGATGATGGCGGGAGAAAAACTGCCGGATGTTATTTACCACGAGATAATGAAAGATTCGGAACGCTACATTGACGAAGGCACTATCTATGATTTAACAGACCATATTAAAGAATGGTCTCCCGCTTATTATGCGTGGCTTCAAACTAATCCCGCCTATGATAGGGCTATGAAAACTGATTCAGGTAAATATTACGGGTACGGCTTCTTTCGGGAAGATGGAGGCTGGAATGATACCTATTTAGGACCCGTAGTACGGAAAGATTGGCTTGATGCTCAAGGTTTGCCGATGCCCGAAACCATTGCCGACTGGGATAAAACCCTCAGAGTGTTCAAAGAACAATACGGCGCGGTCCTGAGTTTTGCCAAAATCCGGGTTTCGTCTAATTATGGAACCGGCATCAGCGGCGCTTTCGGCGCGTATACTATGTTGGACTTTAAGTTATATGTCACCAAAAACGGTAAAGTGCAAGCCGCAAATGTCCAGCCTGAATATAAAAACTATCTGGCAAAGCTGAATGAATGGTGGCAAGCCGGACTTTTGGATCAAGA
This sequence comes from Treponema sp., assembly GCA_031280155.1. Classification (GTDB taxonomy): domain Bacteria; phylum Spirochaetota; class Spirochaetia; order Treponematales; family Breznakiellaceae; genus JAITHW01. Next base: position 790 of record JAITHD010000012.1, read on the forward strand.
TTTTCTTACTATCGACGATACTATGGCGAAAACCAACGCGCTGAACAGCAAAATGGGTATTTCCATTACCTCGATGGGACAGCTTTCCAACTGGTCCAAAGAAGCGGAAGCCGCGGGAAACGGCGCTGTGTGGGTAGGATTACAGTATCCCAAAGGAAACGACGGAACCCTTTCAATGGTTCCCGGGGGATATGGTATTGGTCCCCAAGTAGCGGCTGTTTCCACAAGCTGCCCTCCGGAAAAACTGGAGCTGGTAATGCGGGCTCTCGACTACGCCTATACGGAAGAAGGCAGGCTGTACTGGAATTTCGGAAAAAAAGGCGTGTCTTGGGATTATGACGCTGAAGGTAAACCCGCATACCTTCCCTTGGTAACTAATGATCCTGACGGCTTAAACAACGCTATTGATAAATACGGCGGAGCTACTTGGAGCGGTAATTGTATTCAGGCAACAGCGCTGCTCTATCTTAAAAACAATCCGATTGCTATTGCGGCAAACGATCTCTGGTTCTATCCCAATGAAGCGGTAACTGCGTACTGGACTCTCCCCAGCGGGATAACCTTGACCCTTGATGAAAGCAACCGTGCGGCGGAACTGCAGAACAGTATCAGTACCTACGCCTCTGAAATGGCGGCGAAATTTATTACTGGTCAAACGCCGCTTGAAACCTTTGACAGTTTTGTGGCTCAGGTAAATTCAATGGGTCTTGCCGAATTGCTTGCAATCAATCAAGCCGGGTATGATCGCTACCTTGCCAGGTAGTCCGTCACCGTAAGCCCTGTACCGCAGGGCTTACAGCGTTTAAAAATAGTAACAGGGAGGTTACAGAACACTATGAAAGTCAATAAACTTCAGGGCATTTCATGGAAAAGGGTGTTGGCAGACGATTTCGCGTTAAACAAGTATAAATACCTCTTGATAATACCAGTATTGGTGTATTTCGCTTTGTTCGCCTATAAACCTATGTATGGTCTCATTATCGCGTTTATGGATTACCGTCCGAATTTAGGGATTGCCCGCAGTTCTTGGGTAGGGATGAAACATTTCATCGCTTTTTTTAATGATGTTTATTTCGGACGGCTTTTACGGAACACGCTTTCAATCAGTCTTCTCAATATTCTGTTTGGTTTTCCGGCGCCGATTATTCTTGCGCTCTTGTTGAATGAAATACGGAATATGGCGTTTAAAAAAACGGTGCAAACTATTACATATATGCCGTATTTCATTTCTATGGTGGTTGTTAGTTCTCTTATCCGCACTTATACGACCAGCAACGGTATTTTTTCTCAACTCGCGGTATTATTCGGAGGTGAAGGAAAAAACTATCTCATGTACACTCAATACTTTTACCCGATTTATGTTATTTCCGACATTTGGCAGGGTATTGGGTGGAACTCGATTATATATCTTGCGGCTTTGGCGGGAATCGATCAGGAACAATACGAAGCCGCCCGTATTGACGGCGCAGGACGGCTGCGGCGTATGTTTCATATAACCCTTCCTAATTTAATGCCTACTATTATGGTGCTGTTTATTTTACGCATGGGAGGTATTCTTAATGTCGGTTTTGAAAAAATTATCCTGTTATACAACGAGGGTATTTATGAAGTAGCGGATGTGATTTCTAGCTATGTATACCGCCGGGGTATATTGAATGCGGCGTTCAGCTACGCTTCGGCAGTAGGACTGTTTAATTCTCTGGTAAATGTATTCTTTCTGGTTATAGCAAATACCCTCAGTAAGAAATACACCGAGTCAAGTCTGTTTTAAGAAGGAGCGGTACTATGTTAAATAAAAGAAGTCCAGGAGATATTATATTTGATGCCATAAACGCTGTTGTTATGATAGCGCTTATGTTTGTAACTCTGTACCCTATGTATTATGTATTAGTCGCTTCAGTTACAGACAACATAGCGTTACTGTCTTCTCCAGGTTTTTTATGGTATCCCAAAGGATTTAACCTCGGCGCATTTAGGCTGGCTTTTACGCATCCTCTGCTGTTAAGCGGATACAAGAATATCCTGATTGTCATGGTGGCATCCTTAGTATTGAATATTTTTCTGACCTTGTGTACAGGTTTCTTTTTAGCCTCAAAAAATTTGCTTTTCAAAAAACCGGTGCTGTTTTTTATCTTGTTCACCATGTTTTTTAACGGCGGCATGATACCGAACTATTTGAATATACGCAGTCTCGGCTTGTATGATACGTTGTGGTCTCTGATTCTGCCGGGAGCGATCAGCGTGTATAACTGCATCATCTGCCGTACCGCTATCGAAGCGATACCGGATAGTTTATCTGAATCCGCCCGTATTGACGGCGCAAACGATATTACGATTTTGTTCCGCATTATTTTTCCGCTGATTAAGCCGACTATTGTAGTGCTGCTGCTCTATTACGGCATCGCGCATTGGAACGCATGGTTTTCAGCGTCGATTTACATTCAGGACAACTATAAACTGCCGATTCAGAATGTATTGCGGGCAATACTCATAGCGAATTCTAATGTGCTTAATTCCGCAGCTTCGGAAAACGATCAGATTAACCAATTTGCGGAAACCATTAAATATGCGGCTATCGTTATTACTACCGTGCCGGTGCTGTTCATCTATCCATTTCTGCAACGGTATTTTGTAAAGGGAATCATGATAGGCGCGGTCAAAGGCTGAAAAAAAAATTGGGCAAGCGGTTTTTTAAACCGTTTGTCCCGCCGGGTTCCCGTTTTGAGTGCAACCTTTTCGAGAAGTAATGGTCAAAAAGGGTAATGGTTTATTTAGAACAATTAACCCTTGCTGAACTGGGTCAAAAAGCCGCTCATACCTTTAAGGAACGGCGTGCTTTTGAAATATATCGGGATGGAATAACGTATAACCGAATTTCCTATAGAGAATTCGGCATCCGAATTCGGCAGATAGGAAGCCTTTTTGTACGTCTGGGAATGAAATCCGGCGACCGGGTGATGATCCTGGCGGAGAACCGTCCTGAATGGGCTATTGCTTATTTCGGCGCCGCTTTTGCGGGACTGGTAAGCGTACCGACGCTTACAGGCTTTTCATCAGAGCAGATCAAGACTATTGCCGCTCACGCGGGAGCGGCTGGAATATGCGTCACTGAAAAAACCGCGGCTAAAATCGCGGCTTCTGACATAGATAAGTCCATTCCTTGTATATATATTGATAGTTTTATACAAGACGTCGGCGTTATAGAATCTGATATAAAAGTCTGCCTTAATGGAGAGGAAAAACGGCTGCTTCTCAAGGAATGGGAAGGAGGATTCCCGGAAATTCAAGCAGAGGATCTCGCGTCTATTATCTACACCTCTGGAACTGCCGGAAGCAGTAAGGGCGTGATGCTCTCAAACCGTAATCTGCTTTTTACCGCGTTGAGTTCTCGTACCTTGATGAAAATATACCCTAGAGATAGGCTTTTATCGGTGATTCCTTTGGCGCATACTTACGAATGTACTTTAGGGCTTCTCACTGCGGTGATGAGCGGGGCCTCCACCGCGTACCTTGACCGTCCCCCGTCGCCGGCGGCGCTGCTTCCGGCGTTGCAGACCTTGCGTCCTACCGCTATGATAACGGTTCCTTTGTTCATTGAAAAACTATACCGAGGATATATTGCCCCTGCCCTGATCGCTAGTCCTCTCTATAAATTTCCTCTGACCCAATTTCTCGCAATACAACTGGCAGGGCATAAACTCACAGCGGCTTTAGGCGCTTCGATACGGTTTTTCGGTATCGGCGGCGCGTCCCTGTCAGAAGAGACCGAAGCCTTTCTGCGGAAAATCCAATTTCCTTATGCTCCGGGATATGGACTTACCGAAGCCGCGCCCCTTGTCGCGGGTGCTGGTCCCTATCGGTTTCCCTTTGGTTCAGCCGGTTCCGTCCTGAAAGGAGTAGAAGTCCGTATCGCGTCAGACCCCGCCGAGACGGAAGGGGAAATCCAAGTCCGGGGACCGAATGTGATGCTGGGCTATTACCGGGATGAAGCGCTTACCAAAAAAGCCTTCACTCCTGACGGGTGGCTTAAAACCGGCGATCTCGGCAGGCTGGATAAGAAAAATAATCTCTATATTCGAGGGAGGCTCAAAACTATGATTCTCGGTCCTGCTGGAGAAAATATCTATCCTGAAGAGATTAAAGAACTTCTCGGGGCTTGAAATATGATAGAAGACGCGCTTGTGTATCCGGGAGAAAAAGGAGAAATCCTTTCCCTTATTGTGTTAAACGAAAAGTCGAAAACAATAGTAACCGCGATTGAAGACGGTATCGAACAGCTCTTGAAAGACCTGAAACAGCGGGTTAATAAACAGCTTGCCTCATTTTCCCGGATTCATCGGATTGAAATTCAGCAGGAGCCTTTTGAAAAAACTCATACCCAGAAGATTAAACGGTTTATCTATCCTAAATGAGCCGTTCCAAAACCTATAGCTTTATCCCGGAAGCCGAAACCCTCGACATTTAAGATACCCTGTCTTTGTCTCTGTCTAGGTATGATTATTTAAAAATCTTTCAGGGTGAGGCGATTAGTTTCTTCAAAATACTATTGGCTTTCTTGATATCTTCTTTCTGCTGATCCCCTTCAATTTCCCGCTCAATAGTGAGATCTCCGGCGTAATTGTGTTCCCGTAATTTTTGTATCAGCCTTGGAAAATCAACCCGTCCCTCTCCGAGAGGTTTTTCCGGTCCCAGAACCCGGGGATTTTGCGGATAATCGCCGTCTTTGGCGTGAACTCCCCGGATATAGGGTCCTAGTATATCCAGTGCGTCTATCGGATTTGCTTTACCGTACATGAGAAGGTTAGCCGGATCAAAGTTGACCCCAATACTGGAGGAACCTATATCCGTTATTGCCCGCAGAAGCGTAATAGGCGTTTCCTGACCGGTTTCAAAATCCAGTCCAATCCCTGCGTTTTCATAGACCTTTGCAAGCCATCGGGCGTTAGCGATTCCCGCCGGATATACCGGATCATTAGGGTTTTCCGGGATAAACCCTATGTGTCCGCAGACCCGAGGAACTCCGATCCTCGCCGCAAATTCCGCTGATTTTGCCAGCTCTTTTGTCCGCCGCCCCTGCCAACCCGGGGCTACAATGCCGATAGTTAGGGGACCGCTGTAGAAATCATATACCGCAGGTCCTGTAGCCGCGCCGATAAGCGCGGTAATCTCCATTCCGGTTGCACTGCAAAGCGAGCGAAGCCGCTGTACTGTTTCTTCTGTATAGTCCTTCAGATTAATATGGAGCTGACAAGTTTCTATCTCATGCTCCATAGACCAGCGAAAATTGCGCTCTATATGTTCGTCATATCTTAATACAAGTCCAGTTTTCATCATTCCTCCTGAGTATGCTGCGTAGGATCGCAGAATTCTCTGTCAGCTACCCCAAGCCTAAAGGTTTTTTCTAGGTCTTGGGGCTTGGGTCGGTTGCCCGGCGTGCTCCCTAAGATTTCTACTTCCTTCCCGCTCTTTTCTTTTTTTCTTTTTTTCTAAGCAGGTATTTCTACGGCGGTTTCGCCCTTGTTTCCAAGAGCCAGAGCCTCTATATCCATAGACGTTACTTCCCCACGCCCCATGGGTAGGTCTTTCAACATACTCATTATCACCTGGTCTTTGCCTAAATGTCAAAGGGGTTTTCAACCTATCTTTTACCGCTGTACCGCCTTATATCCCCAGCCCTAAAGGGTTTTTTCTATAAGGTTTTACCGCGGTTTCGATAAGTATAGTATAAGCAAGGGGTAATCCTCAGCGCAAGTCTAGGGATTTACAATATTTTTCAGCGCCAGACGGCGGAATTTTCCAAAACCGCCGCATTACGCCAAGGACTTTCCGATTTTGTTCTCTCAATACCTTGTATAATCTTGCCGATTTATGGTATGATAAGGCATCAAAGCCTTTTGAAAAGAATGTTATCAAGGAGAGATCATACCGTGAAAATCTTAGTTTTAATGGCGTTATGTATATCGGTACGCCTCTATGGTGTAGATACGGCGTTCCAGCCCCCAATTCCCTCCAATACTCCCCAAGTAGAGAAGGTTGAAGAAGAACCAATTGATCAAATTTATCCAATTGGAACCCATGTTACCTTCAAAATGAAGTTAAACGAGGAAAAGGACTTCCATGAGGTTGAAGGGGAAGTCGTCAGCCATGTGCTTACGCTCTATGAGATAAAAGACGGCAAGACCTTGCTGATTCATACCGCTGAGTCAGACGAAAACTTTACTGCCGCCACCCCTTGGAAACTCATAGATTCAAAAGAACTCATTCAGCAGCCTGACGGCGGCGTTGAACTCTTCCGGCGGTACAAGCAGTTTTTCAACGACCGGAACGGCTACGAATACAAGTCGAGCGATAATTACTTCATCGCCTATCCGTATATTGTCTCCCTGTACGAGGATGAGATCCAAGTGTATGTAGGATTCCTTTTTATCAAGCCTGACGATACAGGGATAAAAAAATACGAACCTAGTAAGCTGACAAATCCGTTCCAGAAAAAATAGCGGATCTGTTGCCCAAACAATACCAAAACTCCGGGAGAGCCGCGTGTTTTCGGGACTTGACCACGCTGTCGGTGAAACTCAAGCCCCACAGTTGATATACGGCAGCGAATAAGGAAAAATTTAGGGCTGATCCGTTTCCCTAAAGATTTGAACTAAGGTTAAAATATCTGCTAATCTTTCCAGGGGAAGATGAAATTTCTCAAAGAACGAGTGCCGGTTTTTTCCCGCTCATCGATCAAGAGCGCGTCCCAGGGTATTTTACGCCGGTTTCCGTCAGGGTTAGCCTCAAGCCAATCGTACTTGAGGAGCCGCAATCTGAGGGCTTCGTCAAGATAGAGCAACATTCCCGCAGGACCTGGGAAAAGGAAAGCAAGCAATCCGGAAAGTCCTAAACTTACAAGACAGTAAATAAAAGAAAAAATACAAAACAAGGGATTATCAAAAAAGATAAGATAACATTTTTTGATAATTTTGAGCGCATTTTTGTCAAGTCTAGCCCGAATCGGAAAGAAGAAAAGTAACGCAAGAAGGCTCACAACCAAAGTCCAGAAGATTACCGCCGCCAATAAAAGACCGATAAGGGAACCCATATTCAGGTAAAAAGGAATAGCCACCCTGCAAAGGATCAGAATGAGACAGGCGATCCCGCCCATGACCAGACCGGGCAGCCATGCCTGCTTCAAATGCACAAAGAAATCACCAAACCCAAAAGCGCCGTAATCAGAGATCGATTTCAGGCAGAGCGCAGAAGCGGCAAGATAGACGAAGCACCACAAGATACCGATGCCCAAAGCCGTCATCCCAAGCCAAGGGACGGATTCCAACAGAGATGGAACAAAAATCGGAATTGCGGCAGAGGCAATGAACCCCAAATTGAGCAACGCAACCCTAAACAAATTATCCCACAAGTCAAAAAAGGTCTTTTTTATGAGAAATCCAATCATATTTTTACTATACCTTATTATATTCATCTCGTCTACTAGAATAGATATTGCTTTTTTTATTTTTATTCAGCATTATATCTCTAAGGGTTATTTGTAAATGAAGATTACTATAAGAGGTCGGTATGCGCTTCGGGCGTCTCTTGCTTTGGCCCAACTAGGCAAAGACGGTTCCCCAGTATCTATCACCAATTTATCAGAGCGAGAGCAGATATCTTCTGTATTTTTAGAACAAATTTTCTTCAAGCTCCGAAAAGCAGGAATAGTTTCCTCAGTTCGGGGACCCGGAGGAGGATTTTGTTTTGCCCAGCCCCTGGATAAGCTGAGTATTAAGGAAATTCTGGATGCCGCCGGGGAAGATCTAGACACAATTTCGTGCCATAAGCATACTAAAGAATGTGACCGGATAGGCGAATGTCTCAGTCATCGGATATGGACGGATGTAACGGAGCTGGTGAATAATTATTTTAAAAATGTTACCCTTGCATCAATGCTGGAAAGGTATGGTTCAGAAAAGAAAAGCATCGAATTGGAAGCAGCCAATCGAGAACAGACGAATGTGGGACAATAGGAGTGTTATCCATGGGATTCCAAATAAAGGATAGAGGAGCATATCAAAAAGTTACAGAAGCCTTTAAAAAACAGCGTAACGGCGCAACTGTAGCGGATATAGTCGCTAAAACAGGACTGCCTCTGAATACAGTTCGGGAACTGGTTCCTCTCGCGGCGGATGAATACGCTGCTCGGCTTGAAGTAACTGAATCAGGGGAAATTTTATATTCGTTTCCCCGAGGATTTACCAGTAAATATCGGGGATTCCGTGCGGGACTGCGTAAATTCGGTGAAAAATTAGTCCAAGGTATAAAAATCGTAGGAAGCGCCCTGTTTAAAGTCTGGATTATGGTAATGCTGGTGGGTTATTTTGTGCTTTTCATGGTGATTGCATTAGCGGCGCTGCTGCTTTCTATGGCTGGAGGGGCTTCAAATTCAGACAACCGTTCAGAAGGGCGGGGAGGCGGACTTGGAGGCTTGTTCTTTGCTTCAGCTGTCTTTGACCTTATTATCAGAATCTGGTTCTATTCTGAATTGACCAAGACTTTTGACCGTGAATATTACGGTTCTCAACGTCCTAAAGGACGTCCTCTGTATAAAGCGATCTTCTCGTTTGTTTTCGGCGATAAAGACCCTGACAGCGATTGGTCTTCCCGGGAAAAAAAGGCGGTTGTTTCCTATCTGCAAGCCAATAAGGGGGTTATTGGGCTGCCCGAATTTATGACCCTTACTGGATTTACCCCGGAACAGGCGGAACCAGGGATTACCGCGTATTGTGCGGAATTCGGCGGACTTCCTGAAGCTACCGAGGACGGGACCGTTGTATATCGTTTTGACGAGCTTCTCCTGCGGGCTGATACCCGAGATCGTTCTTTCAAAGGTTCCGCTCCATTGAAACAGCTTAAAACTTTTTCATCTAATCCTACAAAGATGAATGTTTGGTTCAGTATCATCAATGGCGCTAATCTTATTTTCGGCTCTTATTTCTTATTTAACGCGCTTACTACCGGCGCGATCACAACTAAAGCCCAAGCATTAGCCGCTTCTTATTTATATCGGGTCACCTATCTGCTCTCAACCATAGTTGTTGATAATCCTCTGCCTTTTATTACGGTAGGTCTTGGGGCAATCCCTATAATCTTTTCATTTCTTTTCTGGCTTATTCCGGGGATACGGTATCATTTTGTGAAAAAAGATAATAAAGCGGTCAAAATGGAAAATTTCAGAAAAATCGGGTACGGACGAATCTGGTCTGCTCCTGGGGAAGTTAAAGCCGAGGATATTAAGGCTGATCGAGACTCCTGCTGTCCTCAAAATCTGCCGGCGGCTCAGGACAGAATTATCAAAGAAATGGGAGCTTACGCAATACCTGAAGTAAGTCTTGACGCGGCCGGGGCTATGGTCTATAAGTTCAAGGAACTTGAGCGGGAAAAGGAAGCGCTGGAAAAGTACCGTACTCAGATAAATCCCCAGAGCGCTTCCTTGGGCAAAACTGTTTTTGACAGTGAGTAAAACCGAATCGATGGTTACGTCTCTGCTCATGGAACCGTCAATGCGGCGGAGACCCTCACCTAATAAAGTTGGTCCATACTCTAGGTTCCGGCGTCGGCAGGGGAATATCCTTTTTACCTGACTCAACTGTTTTCAAAAGCCATGCCATGTTTCTTCCTAAAACCCGCAGGATATAAAGTCCTTCCTCGTCTTGAAGCGCTTCTTCAGCGGTGTTGCCGTGAATCACCTCCCAGTAAACCGAAGGGGTGATTATCGCCTGAGCCAGATTAAGGTAATTATTTAACCCGTGAAATGTTGCGATGCCCCCAGAACGTCTGAGGGATACAACTACTGCTCCTACCTTATACCGCAAGTCAGGACCAGGAAAGAAAAGCCGATCAAGAAAACTTTTAAAAGTCCCCGCAATACCTCCATAATATACTGGAGACCCTAGAATAATACCGTCTGCGGCTTGTACTTTATCGAAACACTGATTAACTATATCGTCAGTATAAACACAACGCTTTAAAGTTCGGCATCTTCCACAAGCCATACAGCCTCGAATAATCTGATTTCCTATGTGTACTATTTCAACGCCGATGTTTTCTTGAGTCAACGCTTCGGCTACTGTTATCAGTCCTTTGTCTACAACCCCATGGGGGTGAGGACTTCCATTAAAAGCAATTACTTTCATAGAACAAAATCTCCAATGAATTATAATTATACTAATCCATAAAAAAACTTCAATTCTCTATTATGATATGTCGAAAATAATTATTAAGAAGAAAAATGAAGCAACCAGACAGGCTATCTGCGCCGGTTATCATAGGTCTAACTGGAGCCTATTGTGCGGGGAAGAATCATATTGCCCAGTTTTTGGAGGATCGGGGGCTGCCGGTATTAGATGTAGATAAAGCGGGGCATGAAGCGATTGAACTGGAAAAAAACGCTATCCTTGAACGGTTTGGGACTTCGATTCTTGGAAAAGACGGTACCGTTGATCGCAGGCTTCTTGGGGCAAGGGTTTTCGGGAAGCCCGAAGCGTTGGCTGCACTGGAAGGGATAGTCCATCCCAGGGCAAATGAGCTTACTGACGCTTGGCTTGATAAGCATCAGGGAAAACCCTGTGTTATCAATGCGGCGGTGCTTCATAAATCTTCCGTCTTTAGCAGGCTTAGTTTTATTATTCTCGTGAAGGCTCCTACCCTTATTAGACTTTTCCGCGCTCAAAAAAGGGATCATTTAGCGTGGGGACATCTTATTAAGCGGTTCAACAGTCAAAAGGAATTCGCCGCTCAATATTTACGGAAAAATGCCGATATTTATATAGTATATAACAGCGGATTTTGGTCATGTCTTTTCAAAGGAAGTGTCGAGCGGCAATTAGATGCGATTCTTTCCCTGAAAAGAGTAATAGTATAAAAACAGTTGCTTGAGGATATTATACAGTATGGAAAAGAAAAAATTGTTATTAATAGCGGTTTCTGTCGGAATTTTTCTTATAATTGTGATAGGACTGTCTATACTTATTTTTTTGCCAAAAAATAAAGACCCCCAAGCGAATTCTCAATTTGTTACTCGCCTGGACGCTTCAAACTCCGGCGCCAGGGTTGCCCCCGGCGCCGGAGTTTC
>JAITHD010000015.1 GCA_031280155.1 Treponema sp.
GTTGACTAAAAGTTCGTCTTTATCCTGTTTATGATCCTCACGCAAATCATTGAAATAAGATCCCACCTGGGTGAACGTCGTTAAGCCCTGGTCGATCAGTTCCTGGGCCTTGGCGTTGACAAGATTAAGCGTAAGTTTCATATTAGTAAACTGACCTTTATCCAAGGTGGATTTTTTGAGATAGATTTTCAGTTTGTTTCCATATACGCCGTTATCCGCTAAAGTTTCGTCAAAAGCCGTCACCTGATCGATAATATCCGCCAGCTTATGCAGGTCTTGAGAAAGCCGCCGGGCCGCCTCTGAGGACGACCATTGCCCGCTGATCACAAATAAATCGCACAATTCATGAAGCTCCGGATGATCCGTCAAGAAACATTTCAGGTAGTTCATCTCCTGAACATGGGTAAAGCCGTCCAGCTTTTTAGCAAGAAAAACTTCATTGCCCTCGTTAGTGTAATACTGTAAACGGGTAATATCCGTGGATCCGAATAGTTTTTTTACCGCGCCTTCCCGTTTTGCAATTCGGCTGTCCCGCACAATATGGTTGAGGCACTCTTGAATCTCGGTTTTTTTTGTTTTTATGTAGCTGTCTACAATATATTCCTTGACGGTGCGGGGCATACTGCTCACCCAGAAGGGGTCTTGGGTAATGTACCGAACCATGAGAGGCAGCATACCGGAACGGCGGATATCCTGAAGGGTACTGAGCAGTTTTTTCCATTGATTAGGATCAATTATATTCTTGCCGGACCGGTATTTCTTCAAAATCTCGAATACCCATCGCCATTCCTCAGACGCCGCGTCCATCTGGGGAAGCTCCAGAAAATCTTTAAGGTGTTCGACTACATACTCTCCATCTACAGCCCTATATTGGGGCGGGGAAGCAAACTGATACTCTTTGATCCGGGGATCGATCTTTCTTAAAAAAGAAAAGAAATCGAAACTCACAAATATCCCAAAAGAAATGATAAGACTATAACAATGGTCTATAGTAGATGCTTTATATTCGAGACCTTCAGAGAGGGAATTCATATTATTCTGTACTTGTTGAGACAGCTCTTGATAGCCGAGATGTTTTCCCTGTTTTGCAATCAATTCCGGATCGAGCTGATCGCATATCTTTTTAAGTTCCGGATCCATGAAATATTCAACCGTAAGCTGTTTAAGCACAGCGGACTTTTCAGCGTTTTTCATACAGGCTTGAGCGACGGCAACCATTTTATACATATCGTAAAAAAACATTCCCGCCGCGGGAGTCAGGGATTCAGCTTTGACCGTGTACCATTTACGGTACTTGTTCTGATTAAGGTCCCGGACAATCTGTTTTAAAGCCCGCTTGTTTTTCATTGCGGCCTCGTCGCCGCCGGAGAAAAACAACGCCAAAGAATCAAAAAAAGACATTTTTACTGTTTCCTCCCTGCTCGTAAACAGTGAAACGATTTGGGATGCGGCGGCCTATCGATTCCTCTGCCGGGTTCGGCTGATAACGCCCCGGGGAGCGTATAGTTGTATCTTTTCATTTTTTAACCTCTCTTTATATTCTGTCTGTATGAGATTTTTATAAAATCTTGCATATCGTCCCGGCATTTATTACCCCGCGGATAGATATCTCGCGGCGGCTTCTGAAGTCAATGCCTCGCCGCTCATCCTCTTTTCCAGGATCCTAAACGGGGGAATAAAAAGCAAAAAGAGACGAATTTCACTAATAGACTCTTGACAAACCTGAAATAATCCAATATAATGCTGTTGGCTGTTGGCTGTTGGCTGTTGGCTGTTGGCTGTTGGCTGTTGGCTGTTGGCTGTTGGCTGTTGGCTGTTGGCTGTTGGCTGTTGGCTGTTGGCTGTTGGCTGTTGGCGCACTCTATATCCAAACCGGTAAAACCCGTCCCGTCGCTTAAAAAACTGTTGTACCATCGGGGCATCATTCATTTCCTCTTAACATACTGCTTACAGTAATAAAATAATGATTTTTGGTCAAGAGGACTGATTAACCTCCCTATTAGATGGATGCCCCGCGGATGTCCAATACCGCGTATTCTCCTAAATCGATTACAGGACCCGGGATTATCCCTACTGGATTGCTGTAGGTTGGCCCTCCGGTAACAAAGGTATGGTATTCGCCGTTTTCACCGCACACGTCGGCCCCCGCGGCGGCTATGGATTCCCCAAGGGCTTTGCTCAAGGGTTTACCGAGAAACTCAGGGGCTAACCATTTTTTTTCAACACAGGTTATGAGGGCGGTAAAACCGCACTCAATCAGCTCCCCAAAAGCCCGCTCCCTGGCAATTCCCCATAACGGCATAACGCACCCAAGCCCTGCGGCGGCGCACCGAGCCTTGTTCCACGCCCCGTGAGCCTCAATGTCCATATCCCCGAAGGCGCAGCACTCCGCTCCTTTCCCGGCGGCCTGGGCGAGGGCTTCTTCAAAGGCTTTTCCGTAGTCTTCAGCGCCGCAGAAGGCTTCAACAACCGGCAGTCCCAGAGCGGCGGCGGATAGTTCGATTACCTCGGGACGCACCCCGTGAGACCAAGACCGGCCTTTTTCCTGATTCATTGCCGTGATAAGACATACCGGTTCATGCCCGGCCTGAAGCATCTTGTAAAACCCAAGAGCTGAATCTTTTCCAAAACTGTAGGACATAGCGAATTTCATTTTTTGACTATACCCAAAAGGATCCGTTGGTACAAGCCGGGGGTTACGGCGGATAGGATAATAGGGTAGGCTCTACCTATAGGAGCAGTGTAATGAAAAAAATAAAAAGAAATCATGCCCCCAAAGCCTTCGCGCTTGTCCTTTTGGGGCTGGTTGTTTCCGCGGGGCTTTTCCCCCAAACCCCTAACAGCCGGATTTTAAGCCCGGAAATAGTGGAAAACATACGCGCTCATTGGGGCCCTATAGAAAGGGCCTTTGAGGATTTAGACAGCCATGAAGACCCTGAAATTCATGGCCCTTTTTATGCGTACAACCGTAAAATGGAATCCTTCGGCCTGCTGTTCGAGGACTTCTGGGAGTCCTCTCCAATGGAGGCCGGTAAAGCGCCGGATATTGCTAAAGGGTACCAAAAAATCCTGCGTATCGCTGTTCCGCCGGAGGTTCAAAGGATTTACCGGGAAAACGGTTTGGGAAATCGCGGCCATCAGGTGATAGTGTGTCTGTTTGTAGGGCTGCACATCCTCAAGTACAAACGTGCTTTTGATGACCTTGTCCAACAACCGCCGAAACTGTACAAGAAACTGACCTTCCTTGAGTCCCTGATTCATCCAGAGGATATGGCTCTGGCGGCGCAGCACGAAGATTTACTGGGAGACTAAGAGGCGGAGCGATTTTTACCCCCAAAGGAGAGTAAAAATCGCCTGAAGGATCAGAACGAAATCCCAATGCCCATGGGAATGCTGAAGACGGCTATGGTATCAGAAGCGTCGCCGTCGTTGGTATGGAAAACATCCGCCCGCAGGCCGCATCGGAATTCAGCGTTTTCAGTTACCTTGGTGATGAATCTTCCTTCAACCCAGAAGTTGTCAAAGGTGAATTTGCCGGCTTCGCCGTAATCGGTTATTGACAGCACATTGGCGATTTCGGCGTTTACGCTGAATTTTTCAGTAAGCTCTTTGGTCCCGCCGATTGCGTTATACAGGGTAAAAAAAGAATCCCCGGTCAGCAGACCAAACCAGTCTTTTTCCGAGCCTTTGGCAAAGGAAACATTATGATGCGTCGAAAGGCTCAATCCCTCAAGGCCGGTCCAGGTCCCCCGAAGGTCAATGCCGTTCCACAGCACGTTGTCAACGCCGTCTCCGTCGTTCAGCGGAAGGAAACCAGTGTAGCCTAGAGAAATCCCGAGATTTTCCACCGCTATAAGGTCGAAATAGCCCCCAAAGGTGATAAAATTCGATTTTGTCCCGGGATACGCCTGACCTTCAGCGGCGCTTATAACCATAGTAGGCCACTGGAAGGTTTTTGCCATAACCGAGAGGGTTCCGATGCCGGCATCAAAGATTACCCGGCCGCCGAACCGGAAAAACCGTTTATCCAGTTCCATAGCCGTTTCTGTTCCCGACATCTGGGAGAAAAAATCCGAGACAAACCCGGAGCCGCTCTCAGGGCTGAAATTCGGGGAAAGGAGCAGCTGAACCGTAATCGGACCGAACATGAGGTCCGTAAGCAGTCCGCTTGCCAGACCCGGGTTAGTCATGCCCGTAGGCTCGCTGAAGGGTTCGCCGTCTTCGCCTACGATAAACACGCCCATTCCAAAGTTGTCAATGTCGTCGGTATAATCCGCAAGGCCGTCGGTGTTTTCAAAAACCCCGCCGGTGAATTTGACGTGTTCCCCAAAAGGCTTTATCCAGACAAACAATTCATCAATAGACAGGGGAAAGCCTCCAAGGACATCCGCGATTTCCCCGTCAAAAATACGCAGGAATTCATTCGAGAACCTGAGGGAAGCGGTTCCGCCCCACAGTTCGTCGTCATAGCTCAACGTGATTGTGCTTCCGTCTTCGTCGAATCCCGCGTCGGTCATGCTGTCTACCACGCCGTCGGTATCCACTGATATAAGGGACCCCCCAAAATCCAGCGCTACCGTGAGTTTGTCCGCCTTTGAAGCGGCTGTTTCTTCCGCCGGTTCTTCGGTCTGGGCGAACAGAACCCCTCCTATCCCAATACAAGCCGTGAGGCTTACCAGCG
>JAITHD010000030.1 GCA_031280155.1 Treponema sp.
CCCTTGGTAAACTCATAGCCTAAGCCGGTGAATAGTTCCCACAGCTTGGCGGAAAACATGGACTCCAAGAGCCTCCCCAAAGAGCCGCTTAAACCGCCGATATTTTTCGATAATTCAGCAATTTTCCGGTCAGTTTCTTTCATTTGTTGAGCCGTTTCTTTCATCTTCAAATCGGTTTCTTTCATTTGTTGAGCCGTTTCCTGCATCTTCCGGTCGGTCTCCTGAAAAGCCGCCCATACATTGCGAAAACTTGGACGCTTGTCTCTTTTACCTGTTTTTAGTCTCATAACCATATCCTAACCTATCGGTACGACCGCCGTCCATAGCGCGCCTGCTTGGTAATCTCTGCCCCGCTCATATTGCCAGGGAACCGCTGATTAAATCGGATTTAAACCACGGAAAGAGACCTCAATTCCGGGTGTCTTCAATGGCTTTTATCCGGTTTGCCGTAAAACCCCCGGCTTTAGGCATGGAGATATAAGGCGCACAGAAAAGGTTTTGTAACACTATGCTGTCTAAACTCAGAAAGAAATAGGACACCCGTCCTCATGGTAGAATGGAAAAAGGAAGACCCTTGTACTGTGGAGGCAAGCGATGAAAGGCTCAATCGGGTGTCCTACGAAGATAGTAACACCAGTACCCTATATGAGGGAACTGGCGAGAGAAACGGGACGGGAATTATCAGAGAAGGCGAAGTTCCGCCTGAAGGTGTTCGACTGGTACCGGAATACCCCGCCGGGCTTTTCGCTTTCGGGGACCGCCGGACGCAAGCCCCACCTGCCGGCATTTCGGCATCTGCCGTTCCTGCTTCTACCGGTGGAAAAAGCGCTATGACCCCAAGCGGCTGTCTTCGCTGGAAAACAAGAAAACCGTCCCGAAACGGAAGCGGGAGCCTGGGTATTCCCGGGAACTGACCCGGCCGTGCGGGACATACGGGAAGCGGACCCCGGCTATTCGGCGAAAAAAATACGGACTATTCTCCTGCGGGAGCGGTAGGAAGCCTCCGTACCCTCCGCGGCCGCCCTGGGAAGGCTCATAGCCCGGGAACACCTGTTCTTCAGGACGGACGCGAAAGGGCGTACAAAGCGCTCAAAAGCCGCCTTAAAAGCCCATGAGCGCAGGAGAAAGCCCTATACCTTGAAGACCCAAACAAAGCGGCGGCGATATACGCCGCCGCCCCCTCAAGCCGGAACGCCAAAACCGCCTTGAAAAAGGCGGTCAGCCGCTTCGGAACGGACATTACCGTGGTCAACGGCAACGGCAGTGAGAACATGAAGGATGCCGAGAGCTATCTTGCCTCCCTGGGGATTACCCAATACTGGACGCGTCCCAAAGCCCCCAAGGGAAAACCCTTAAATAACTATGTTTATAAAAAGTTGCTAAATTATTACAATGAAAATAATTCCATAAGGGGTTAGTCTCTGTGCGCCGTTGCTTTTTAATTTTAAAGTATAGCTATAGCATATTTTATAAAAATATATTAAAATATTTTATGGTGTTGAAAAAGGCGTTTAATTTGACACTATCCAGGCATAAATGCCGGGGATTCTTGTTTCGACGATACGTGCCTGGGCATAGCTTAGAACGATCCGGATTTTTCCGGTTACATTTGGAGGTATGGTATGATTCACACTGACCCATATACCTTTTATTCTTATCAGGATTATCTTGCATTGCGTGAAGATGCAGGCAGATTTGAGATAATTGAGGGATTGTTATTAGGGATGGCTTCGCCAAGCCCGCTGCACCAGATTATCTCCAAGCGGCTTCTGGTTAAGTTTGAGCAATATCTTGAAAATAAATCCTGCCAGGTCTTCGGCGCGCCCTTAGACGTCCGGCTGTTTCCCGGCGACGGCGACAAAACCACCATAGTACAACCGGACCTTTTTATTATTTTTGATAAATCCAAGATACCCTTGGAAGGAGCTATTCAAGGCGCTCCGGATCTCGTCATCGAGATTGTTTCTCCAAGCACCCGAAGCAGCGACTTTTTAGAGAAAAGGAGAACATACCGGCAGGCGGGGGTTAAAGAATATTGGATTGCAGTTCCCTTTAAGAAGATACATAAGTATCTTTTATCTTCCGAAGGGACTTCATATTCGGAAACTGTTTTTGAAGTTATCGGCGGGTCTATAACAATTCCGGTCTCGCTCTTTAATGACGAGCTGGTTATAACCCTTTCAGAGAATGAGATATTTAGATGAGGGCCCATATCACTCGTTGAGGGGCACTGGCAGGTCGGTTTAGAAGACAAAGGGTTAATGGAAAAAGGTGGAACTCGCGGCTCCGGGTGGACTTGCCACGCAGAACCACTGACACAGTTCTTGGCAAAGGTTAGGGTATTGCGGGATCGTCCCTTTTGTACAGATGCCGCCAGGGTCATCTCAAGCCTCGATGCGCTTTTCCCGCTCCGGCCCGCAGCAGCAGGGCGATCCTTTTTTGCGATGCGGAATTCTACGCTGTCCCGCGCTGCACGACCGCCTCTCCCGCAAAAAAACGATGCTCAGGCTTTCAGGGAAAATACCGTAAGCCGGTTTGAAGTGACGGATAAATAGTAATGGTCTCGCTGTCAATATTACATTGCATTTCTATATAGCGTACACTGGTACGTCCACCGATAATATTGATTATTCTTCCTTTTGTAATTGTTAGCGTTATTTCACTCTGTTTAGGGATTCGTGTTAATTCTGCTCCTACCAGTTCTCCATCAAAAGCCACTGCCCGGACTACCAACAATTCGTCAGTTTTATTCTCAATAAATACAAGTATTTTCTCGTCAGACTCGTCTCTTTCATTAAGAGTATCCATAAATAAAAGCATATTCTATGTCGTCAATAACACGTCTGTTGAACAAGAACTTAGGAGTATTGTTAGTATAATCATGAGTGAGAGGCTTTTTTTACTCAACCTGGCTTTCCATAATTTGAGCTTCCCGGACAGCTATTATGTTCCGGGTTTTCCGCTCAACAATAACCTGGGTCTTTATTGTATGATGCTTTTTCTTATCTGAATACCACTCTTTCTGTTTTTTTTGCCTGTTTATTGGGCTTTCAGTCACGTCTGCCGCGATGTATTCAATGGCGGATGTATTCTTTTTCAGCACTTTTTTATCAGGCAAACAGAAGGTTTTACCCTTGGTAAGGGCATCTTCTACCCATTGGATCGATTCGCAGACCGCGCTCTTACCCGCTCCATAGTCAGCGCCGGTGCTTTCCATTGTCCGGTACTCCCGAAGGTATTTTAAGGTTATGTAGAGTTTATCCTCCACCATCAATTTAGGCGGTCTCCCACCCTGTTATGCAATGCTTTATATGCTTTTTGAAGAATCCCGCGCATCTTTTCAAAGGTATCAGGTTTTACCCCCATACAACCGCTTAAATAATACCGCCTTGACATCCGCTCCTCCCATGCCTTCATCTTATCACTCCTCTGGTTAGAGAACAAGTCTAATTTTTTTATACTTCTCTTATTACCTAAAAATTTATTTTACTGTTTTTGTGTATTCTATTTAAAAAATAAATTAATCTCTTTTTATTAATAGTCCTTTTAAAGATTTCAGTACATTATACATTTTATCAATTTTGTTTATTTCATCTTCAGTACAACCAATTAATATTTTTATTTCTGAATCTTTCCTGTATAAATCTATTGTACAGAATATTCCATTAACTTTCTGACTCTCATTAGAACCTTTCCATATATCTATCCCTGATCCGTCCATCGATTTTGTGTTTTTTAAATATCCATAATCTACTTCATATATTATATTTTCCATCTTAGGATGCCTTGATCCTTTAGGTCTATCTATTACTATTTCAGATTCATTTACAAGTTTATCAATAAATTCCCAAAATCCATTATTTTTATTCATAATTTTCTCTTTATTATCCTATTCTATAATATTTTTTATCCTTTATCAAAGGTTTTTATAATATTTTAAAAAAATCTTAGGACAAATTGCATATAGCTATTATTTTTGCGCCCCTTTACCTCACCAACCGGCTCGATCCTTGGGCTGCTCAGAGGGCAAACAACAAGGCGGGGCAATCATTACTTAAAATAACGCAAACACTTCCGCAAAATCTTTTTGGTTAAAAAGGCCCCCTTCTTTTGTAGGACGGATCGTCTGCCGGATAATTTAACAGTGCTGGAGAAAAAGGTATTGCTGGACCAGTTTACGGGTTTCCGTGTCCCAAAGCTGCACCTGGCTAG
>JAITHD010000060.1 GCA_031280155.1 Treponema sp.
AAAGAAAGCGCGATTGACACGCTGGAAAAGGCAATCAGTCATAAGTACCTCCGGCGTTGGATGGGGCCAAAAGGCAAGTGGCAGTATCTTTATCCTAAAGACCTTTTACATCCTATAAAAGCCCTTCAATCTCTCTTTGGATTCAAAGAGGAAAAAATCAATGAAGACTACGAAAAGGCAAACATCAAAAAAGAGTACAGTACGGATAAAAAGACCTTTTGCTCCCATATCCTTGAATACTTTACCAACAAGTTAAAGTGGGACGCTTTCTTTGCCAAGAAAGAAAACCGGGAGAAAACGGCGAAGCCGGTGAAACAAAAAGAAGCAGCCGCCGCCGCGGTTGTGGAAAAGATTGCCGGGGATCAGCCGGGGCTGTTTGGAGAAAAGGAAATAGTATCTAAAGAAGATAAGAAACCAACCCTTAACCGCTCCCTTATGCGTAAAGTATGGGAACTGTACAACCCTGCCGCAAAAACCCTTGCAAATGCGGATAAAGCGCCGTATACTGAAAATGTAAGCAAGGAGGCCAATAATGGCAGACGAGCAGAAAATAGTCCTGGAACTGGACAGGGAGAGTTATCCGCTGGTACTCCGGCAGTACGGGACGCAGGGGGCGAAGGCGCAGGCGATTTCAATGTGCCTGGCGGCAAAACAGCCGATAACGAAAGAGAACCTGTACGGCTACCTGTCGAATCTGGAGGAAGGTCTGGAGGAAATCTTCGAGAGCGGCGTGGACGATCCGCAATAAAAGCCGTCCGTGAACAGGTAAAAGAACTTTTAGCAAGTAAAACAGACTCGGAAATGACGGAATCCGACAAAGCCCTGCTCCGTCAATACGAAGGTGCCGGTGGCCTTGCCGAAAAAGGCGCAAGCAACCACGGCACTCTTTATGAATTCTACACTCCCCAAAAAGTTGTCGATAAAGTTTGGTCCCTTGTGGACAAATACAATCCAAGCCCCAATAAAGAAGTAATTGAACCATCGGCGGGGACAGGCCGTTTTGCGGAAGGGCGCGGCGAGCGTTTTAGTCTTTTTGAACTGGACGAAACCAGCGCCCGCATCGCCGGTATTCTTCACCCTGAAGCCGAGGTCAAGCAGGGGGCTTTCCAGGAACTCTTTATGAACGGCAGAACGCCTAAAAAGAGTTATGACGGCAAGAAGTACGATGTCGCTGTAGGCAACCCGCCCTATGGGGAGTATAGCGGCATTTACAAGGGCTACGGCGAAGGCAAAGAGCATACCAAGATAGACGAATACTTTATTGACCGCACCCTTGACACTTTGAAGGATGGCGGTGTACTGGCAATGGTTGTGCCGTCAAGTTTCCTCCGGGGCAAAAACAGCAAGGCAAAAGAAAAAATCGCGGGGAAGGCCCGTCTTTTGGAAGCGTGGCGGCTGCCCAACGGCACATTTGGAACTACCGGCGTGGGAACGGATATTATTGTTCTCCGCAAAGAAAAAGGCGATACCGCCGATTACAATGACAACGCTTATTTTTCAACCAATGAAGACCACATTGTAGGCATAGAGACAGAGCGAATTGGCCGTTTTGGCGCTGAAAAATACGTTGCTCCCTATGATGGAATGACATTTGACCAGGCCCTTGACATAATCAATCCTGAAAAAGTCCCGGTGACTCAAAAGGGCGAACTCGCGCCGGAACAAGCCGCCGATGAAAAGGTTGAAGTCAAAGAAAGCGAAGCCGAGGAACACCAAAACCGCAGCGAAGCCATGAAAGGCAACGATAATGCAAAAAAAGACTTCCACAAAGACGATGAAAAGCAGGGGCGCAAAAAGAAATCGTCAACTGATAATTATGTCCGCTCAATCGGAAAGAATATGTCCGCCGATGAATACAACGCACAATACGGCGTGATGGTGGACAAAAAAGATATGCCAATATGGGCGGTTACAAACTATGACGGCAAAATTGATGTTGACCGGCTTTCGGTAAAAAACAGGGAATGGCTTAAATCAAGCGGGCATTTTACCCATGACGCGGCGGGGAATTGGTATAGCATAGCCAATTACGCAAGCGGTAACATTTACGACAAGCTTGACCAACTGGAAAAGGAAAAGGACGAGCTAGGAGCGGAATTATACGCGGTCAACAAAAGCATTTTGGAAACGGTAAAGCCTTCGCCAAAAGCCGCTGAAAACATCTTTGTTTCGCCTATTTCCGATTTTGCGAAAGAGTATAAAATCGCCGATGATGAAGGCGCTGAAATGGATTTGCGGGACGCATTTAGAAAATGGGCGCAAGTCCGTACCTATAATTGGGGGCGCGGCAAAAGGGCAAAATCACAAGACAACTGGAACGCCGACACAAGCCCAATTTCTGAATACGAGATACCGCCAAACATCACTTTCAATGATGTTATGGCTTATATCCGGCAGGAGCCGGTACAAACCGACCGGGCTACGGCGAGGGAGTTTGACAAGGAAACCGCTAAAATGGAAGCGGCTAAAAAACGCGATTCACGGCGGGAGTGCGCCGAGAGGCTTTTTAACCGCTTTATCCGTGAAGGCTTGCCGGAGGAGCAGCGCAAGGAACTTGTAGAGACATGGAACAGGCGGTTTAATTCCGTAGTTAATCCCGATTATACACAGATACCGACCTTTGTAGATGGCATGAATACCCATAAAGGCGAAAAGGAATACAAACTGCTGCCCTGCCAGGTTAAGGGTATATCTTTCCTTTGCAATAAGGGTAACGGCATACTTGCCCATGAGGTAGGCGTGGGTAAAGCGCTGGCAAATTATGAAAAGGTATTAACCCCGGGCGGCTGGGTAGAAAACGGATCATTGAAAGTTGGAGATATGGTATACGCCGTGGACGGAACGCCCGCAAAAATTCTGAATGTTTACCCCCAGGGAAAAAAAGATATTTATAGAGTAGTGTTTCACGATGGGTCAACGGTTGACTGTACAGATGACCACTTGTGGGCTGTAAAGTATCCCTGGGCGAGGTGTAAGGCGCAGAACCCAAAAGACAAGGACGGGATAACTGTAAAATCGTTAAAAGAATTATTACCGGATTTAAGAAACAAGAAAGGTCAAAGAAAACTAGCTATTCCGATGTGTGATCCGGTACAGTTTGAAAAGAAGAAATTACCGCTGCACCCGTACCTTCTAGGTATTTTAATCGGGGATGGATGCTTTAGGCATAACGGGCCATCTGTTACCCTGCCCGATGAACCTATAAAGGACAAAATTGAGGGATTGTTACCCAATGGGATAAAACTGGTTTATGCTGATAAATACGATTATCGTATAATCAGTGAACACACAACCAATGAAAGCGGCCAATTTGAGAAGTCAAATGAAATAAAGAACGCCATTGAAAATATGGGATTATACGGTCTTTATTCCCATGAGAAATATATCCCCCATGACTATAAATATTCATCGGTTGATGACCGCGCGGCCTTGCTTCAAGGTCTTATGGACGCTGATGGTTATATTGATATTAGAGGGCTAACCCCGATCTATTACACAACGTCCGAAAAGCTGGCTTTTGATGTGAAAGAACTGGTACAGTCCTTGGGCGGGATTGTGAGCATTAAAACAAAGTTGGGAAGATACAAAGCAAAAAACGGAGATATAAAAGAATGCCGTCTTTGCTACTGTATTTCGTTACGGTTACAAGGCATAAACCCCTTTACGCTCCCACGCAAAGCGGGAAGGGTAAAAGAAAAGACAAAATATATCCCCGTCCGATATATAGACAGGGTGGAATATATTGGGGAGAGCGAAGCATCCTGTATCCGTATTGATCATCATTCACATCTTTACATAACCCATGATTATGTAGTTACCCATAATACCGTGCAGGGGGGAGCCGCCACGGTCAACCAGATAAAGACAGGCAGGGCAAAGCGGCCTCTTGTCTGTGTCCCGAAAGCCGTTTATAGCAAATGGGTAAAAGAGTTTCACCAGCATTTTCCCGACATGGTAATAAATGAATTGGGTAATTTTTCTGATAAGGACATTGCCAAATTCAAATCAGGGGATACCAGCTTGAACATCCCGGAAGGGACAATCTCTGTCTGCACCTACGAAGCCTTGCAAAAAGTTACCTTCAAAGATGAAACAATCACTACCGACCTTATCAATGACATGATGGACAGCCAAACCATTTATGACAATGACGGTAACGACCAGCGAAGCCCCAAAGAAATCGAGGAAGAGCGCAACAAGATGATGGAAAAATTGGGGCGGGGGGCAAAAGCGAAAGAGGGAGCGTTTTTTTGGGAAGAAACCGGCTTTGATTGCATAACTGTTGATGAGGTCCACAATTTTAAGAATGTATTTGGAGGAGCGAGGTCATTTAGTGCAAGCGTAAAAGAGGGCGATGATCAGGAAAGGCAGTCTAACGAATTCAAGGGGTTGACAGGCGGCACATCCGACCGGGCAATGAAACTTTTTGCCATTACGCAGTTAATTCAAAAACAAAATAACGGACGAAATGTGTTTGGGCTCTCGGCTACGCCTTTTACCAACAGCCCCATTGAAGTCTACAATATGCTTTCCCTTGTCGCCCGAAACAAACTAAAGGAACTGCACATTTACAATATGTATGAGTTCCTTGCGCAATTCGCGGAAATCAAGAGCGAATGGTCTGTAACGGCGGACGGCGACATCAAACAAAAAGACGTGATGACCCACTGGAAAAACCTCGGCGCGTTGCAAAACCTTATCACTGAATATATGGACTATGTAACCGCCGATGACGCGGATGTAATAAGACCAATCAAAAAAGAACATTTACCGGAACTTGAATTAACCCCGGTGCAAAAGGCTATCATCGCGGCTGAAACGGAATACATGACCAACGCCGACCCAAAAGAAGACCCTGGGGCCGTATTGAAAGCCATAAACAATATGCGCCTTGCCGCCCTCTCCCCGGCGGCCATTTCAAGTCCAAGCGCGGATTACAGCAAATACGAAGGCTGGCCTAAAGGCTTGAAACTTAGATCGGAGGACTTTGTAACGTCCAGTCCAAAATTGAAGTTTGTGTGCGATTCCGTTACGGAGTGTTACAAGCATCAGCCGTCAGCGGGGCAGATTATCTATCTGCCCAGAGGTGTTAATGATTTTGTCCATGTCAAGGAATACCTGATGAAACAAGGTATGCCGGAGGACTCCATTGCTTTTATGAGCAGCAAAACAACGCTTGAGGAAAAAGAGCGTATCAAAATGGACTTTAACGACCCCGATGGCAAAACCAAAGTGATTATCGGCAGCGAAACAATCAAAGAGGGGGTTTCGCTTAACGGAAATACCACGACAATTTATAACTGTATGCTTGGCTGGAATCCTACGGAAACGATTCAAGTGGAAGGCAGGGCATGGAGGCAGGGCAACAAGCAGGGGCACGTCCATGTTGTTTACCCTCTTATGGCGGATTCAATAGATAGCCTCATGTATCAGAAATACCATGAGAAGGCAAGCCGCATTGACGAGGTTTGGAGTTTTAAGGGCGACACTTCAGGTGATGTCTCCGATATAAACCCTGAAACGCTGCGCTTTGACCTTATCAAAGACCCGGCAAGAAAAGCGAAATTGATTGTGGGGCAGAAAAAGGAAAAAATAACCGCCGACCGGCGAATTGAGGAAGCTCGCTATGAAGTCCTTTTCAAAGACAACCGCAACCTTTCTATTGCCGAAGAAAGTTTACCCGAACAAAAGCGGGACATGGATGTGGCGGAAGCGGCAATGATGAAAGCTCGCAAGATGCGGGATGAAGCGCAAAAAGCCTATGATAAAGCTGTAAAAGAAAAAGGCAAAGAGTTTGTAGATGAGGCTACCAGATTCGCGGATGATTTACGCCACGCAAAATGGGAATTAGAACAGGCGACAAGCAGTTTCCGCAGGGAGCGTAAAACCTACAAAGAAATTCAGGATGATGTGGAACGTTACCATGCCAAATTCAAGAAAATGAGCATTAGGCTTGGCAAGGTTGACGAAAAATTGAAGGAAATCTCCGCCAACATTCAATCCCTAAAACAGCAGGAAGAGGCAATCGAGAACAGTTACAATACTGAACTGGAAAAAGCAAAAAGGGAATTGGCAGCGGCAGGGCAGAAGATACCGCCTCTCAAAGAGCAGACCGCCGATAATGTAAAGTCCATTATGGGCAATTTACGGCCTATGGACGAATACAAAGAAAGTATAAAAGCGGCGCGTGAAAGAGGCGATACTCGTTCAACCAAAGAAATTATCCGGGAAATGGACAGGAATTGGGAAGCGGAAAGAAAGCAGACCAAAAAGGCTTTGTCCGCGATAATCGGCAGGAAGACTCTTTTGATTATGAAAAAGAGCGTAGCGGATAACATAAGGCGGGGATAAATATCTATGCTCTACGATAAAGTGATTGAATCGCTTCTTGATGTCAAGAAGGCGATAAAAGAAAAACTGGGCGATGATGGAATGAATAAGCGCGGGGCGCGGGATTATTCCAGCGGCCCGCATGGGTTTGACCGCATACAGTACGAGATAGACCGGATTGCCGAGGCTATACGGCACAGTACCGGCGGCTCCAACGGGGGTATTTCAGATGCCCCGTCTGATGGCAAGCAATACGCCCGGATCAATGCTTCATGGGCGGAAGTGGTCAGGGGCGGCCAGTATTACACTATCGGGCAGTTTTCCTGGTGTGATATGGTGGTTCCGCATCAGGGTACTATCAGTGTTACCGCTATACCCAATATCGGCAAAGACATTTTATTTTGTTCCCCGCTTACGTTAACGGTTCCGGGAGGCATTGGTACTTTTAGCTCTACGTATTTAATTTCAACAATGGCCAACGTCCAGGTTACGCTGTCTATCGGCGCGGGTACTACGGTAAATTTAAGCCGTTTGTCCGACCTCAAGGCAAAAGTTACCGGTGGTGGTAATCTACAAGTCCAAAACGGGGCATGGAGGTGCGTTCTTACATCTGACGAGACTTCCAAAATAAACATTTCTTCCGTGTACGATAGCGAGTTGTACCTTGACGGCTCCTCCGAAATCACCGTCAACTACGGCTTTAATTCCAAGTTCTATGTGTACGGTTCCTCTTCCGGCCATCTTCGGTTAAAAGACCACAAGAACTGCGAGGTTTACGACACCGAGTTCTCTGAAACCAGAATATGGTGTAACCGGGCCGTATCATCCAGATTTTATATGGACTATGATACGAGCGCCAACGATAAATCCCTGTTCCGCTGTGATATGGCTGACGACCGGGTTATTTTCAAAGACTGCGTTTTCTCCTGTATTTCCAGAGACTCCCACGCCGGACAGCGCCGCGCCCTGTTCAAGCTCTACGACGCCTCACAGGTTGAATTCCTCAATGTCGAGTTTCTCCGCAACATTGTGGTTTATGATCAAAAAGAAAGCGGCGATTTTTCCATCAACTCCTTATTTAATATCGAGCTTAACGGATTGGCAATTCCAAAAGTCAAATTTATTATTGACGGAAATAAACTGGCCTTCCGTGACGCAAACTATGAAGGCGATCCCGTTTCTCTTATTTACTGCACCAGCACCGCCGAGCCGGACGTATATAATCCTACTGGCACTCCGGCCATAGACTATTTAACGTTTAGGGATAACGTTATCGTTCACAATACGCCGATGGATCACGACCAGGTTTCCAATATTCCGTTGGTTTCTTTAATCGCCGTCCGTTCTTATGACCTTAACTTTATTCAGGCTTCGCGCAACAGAATTTACTCCAGAACAGGCAGCAATCTTTTAGTCAAAGACGCCGCTTCGGGTTCTGATTTATTAACAGACACTGTTCCCGCAGGCTTTCTTAGCCAATCGGGAAATTACAACTTTTCGAATGTGCCGTCCGTAACAATGGATAGGCTGCAAGAACTCTGGTTCTAAATGAGTAAAATTGGGTTGTGCTTAAAGCACAGGGCGGCGGTAACGGCTGATTTGGGGAGGAATACGGTCTATGACTGATTTTTTGGCAAACCCCGTGAACACGGGAATCACTGGGGGGGTAACGCTCGCCGTGCTGGGCTTGTTAATGTGGTTTTTGAGCAAACGGACGATCCGCATATCAAAAAGCGGCGTGGAAATTGACAATGCCGCGCTGATAGACGGACGCTATCTGGATAAAGTCCCTGCCATAGACCAGGAGCGCAAGACTCGGATGCGGATGGAATTATACAACCGCAAAGATATGTGGCTGGGACTCATGCACGAGATACCGGATAAGACAATCCGCCTTTTTCTGCTGCTGAAACTGCTGGACGCGCTGACGACAAAGATATTCAGCAATCATCTCACGGCGATATTCAGCGACAGGGCGCGGTATGCCGAGTGGAAAGCCGAATTGATTGTAATGATCAAGGCAAAACTGCGGTATGTTGAGGATTATACCGGAACCAGAATGCACGAAAAGGCGGATAAACATGAGGATGAATTCTGGAACATGATTACTTCCGAACTGGAGGAATGTGTCGCGTCAATGCGGGATATTATGAAGTTTGTAATCACCGAATCCTGTGAGGCGAAAATTAAATTCTACAAAGAAATTCTTCAGTCAAAACCAAGCGATGAGCAGATGGTAAAGACAAAAGAACTCATAGAGCGCAACGAAAGCTATATCAGGCATATCGCGGAGTTTTAAGGACGGGGGACTGTATGAGGCTTGTAATCAAAAAATCGGATTATACCGGAAAACTCCAAAACATGATGAAACGCCGGGGGGACGGCGCGCCCGACAGCAGAGACGAACATTTTCGCAAATTGATACTTGACCACCTTTCCAAACAGGAAGGTGAAGACGGCGATGTTTCAAAAGTCATGCAAAAGGCCCTTAATTTCATTGATAAACTGGCAAAAGGCGGGAA
>JAITHD010000107.1 GCA_031280155.1 Treponema sp.
GTATAGTTCTGCGGTTGCTAAGGGGTCAAGCCCCGCAGCGGGTTCGTCCAGCAACAGCAGCTTCCGGGCGGCGCAGAACGCCCGGGCAAGCATTACTCGTTGCTGTTGCCCGCCGGACAATTCCCGATAGCACTTATTCCGCAGGTCTCCGATGCCTAAGCGGTTTAGGTTTTCTTCAGCCGCCTGTTTATCTGCGGCAGCGTAAAAAGGCAAAATCCCCCGGCTTCCCTGTCGTCCCGATAACACCACCTCGTAAACCCCAGCGGGAAAATCTTTTTGCGGGGCTTTATACTGCGGGAGATACCCAATCTCATTGGGTTTCAGGGGTTCTCCTAATAGTACCCTGCCTTTTTGAGGCGGGATAAGTCCCAACAGTCCCTTCAGCAGCGTACTTTTACCAGAACCGTTTTCCCCAACTATGCAGAGATAATCTCCCTGACGTACTTCAAAGCTGAGTTCCCGAATCACCGTATTACCTTCATAGGCAAAGGCAGCGTCTTGGCAGGTAATGAGGGTCATTTATTCTAAAGCCTCCTTTAAGTTGTGCAAATTTTGATTCATAAAATCCAAATAGGTCCGCCCCTGTTCAAAATCCTGTTTAGAAATATTATGGCAGGCATGGAAAAGCCGTTTTTTCGCGCCTGTCTCTTCGCTTATTATATCTGCCATACGCTCGTTGGAAAGCTCAATATGAAAGATCACTGGTATCTTCTCAGATCGAATCTTGTTGATCAGAAACGCAACTGTTGCCGCGTTTGGTTCGGTTTCAGTGGAACATCCGGGAAACGCGGCAAAATACTCAAGCCTATATGCGTTCGCAAAATACTGGAAGGGAAAACGATCCCCGAATACAAAGGTCTTTCTAAGCCCGTTGTCAACGGTTTCCTGAAACCCTCTATCCAGCGCATCGAGCTTTTCCAAATAGGCTTCGGCGTTCTGATTAAACATACCCGCATGGACCGGATCGGCTCTGCCAAGGACCTCGGCGATTGCCTTAACAATACGTTTGGCATTTTTCGGAGCGGTCCAAACATGTTCATCGTATTCAGGTTCTCCTTGGTTTTCGTCCTCTTTCTGCATACCTTCAGCAATAAATTCTTCGGCTGCTTCTACAGTCTCCATCAAAGCAATGCGTTCCATTTTGCTATTGTCTATAGACTCTAAAATTTCTTGAACCCATGCATCTGATTCGCCTCCGCCATAGATAAAGATATTACAATTCTGAATCTTGATAATATCCTGCGGAGTAGGTTCGTAAGAATGGCTCTCTGACGCAGGGGGGAGCAGCATGAATAAGTTTACCATATCCCCGGCAATGGCTCTGGTAAAATCAAAAGGCGGAAAAATGGTTGTTGCCACGGTTATTTTATCATTTTCAGGCACAGCATATCGGCTGACGCCTCTCTTTTCGCATTGAATCAACCCTAGTCCGGCGAATAACACCGCAATTAATGCCAATATTTTTCTTGGTTTCATTCAAGAATTCTCCATAAAATAGATTATATATCTTAATTTAGAGTAAAAATCTCCTGCTTCTATATTAGAAAAATGATTTTTACAGAAGAAAATCAAGTATTGAGCCGTACTTTTAAGGCTACAGCGGTTATAGGACAAACCAGCAACGGTGTTTTCTGCAAAATAAAGCATAGAAACACTAAAAAAAGACATATTCCGGTAAACTCCAGATATTTAAACAAATTTTGAACGCTTTGCATTTGAACACAAATTGGACAGTCCTTTCCATAGCACTCAAGATCAAGGTGAGCATAGACAAAGGTTTCTGAAAAAGCTAGACCTAAGATACAACCAATCAACAAAAATAAGACAATGACTTTTTTGATATTATGACTGCTAAACATATTCATTATATATACTATAGCATATCTATAGAACTTAGGGAAGCGGTTTCATTGGCAGACAGGTTTAAGGCGCGTATCCCGCAACGCCTCGCAGCAAAAGCCGCAGGCACAGGGGGGACTTATGCGAAATGGCGGTTAAAATTATCTGAAATGATTTTGAAAAAATAAAACCTCCTATTTATAATAAATAAATTCTTGAGGTATGTTATGGTTTATTTATTGATAAACAGCATGAGACTGATGAGGATTATCCATATTATCGCGGCTCAAGTATGGTTCGGGACAGCTATTTGTATATTCAGTTTTGTGTTTTATTGTTTTAACAATACAGCTATGTGCAATGCCTATGAAAATAATTGCATAAATTACGGAAATACAATGAAGAAACAGATATTGTATGTAACAGCCTTTAATGAGCGTTGAATACTTGTAAAGGCAAATGACGCTGAAAAAGTAAAGATACGTTATACCCAGGGCAAAAGCATTTAAACTTGTCCACAGATTACACAGATTAATAAAAGAACAGGCAATCGAATGACGAGGATAAAAACAATATTCCCAAAAACTAATGATTGCTATAGACTGAAATCTGTGTTAATTTGGGGGATTTTTTATATCCTCCCAAAAAGCATCTCCAAGGACTTATCAGTAATAGGTTATTCGGTAATCCTCCAAGGATATAAACCCTATGCGCCGATACACTATCCGAGCCGCAAGATTTTGTTTCTTTACAAAAAGACTTACCCCTTTACCGGCAATAACTATATCCCGTACAAACGCAGCGGTTAAGCGGGAGCCAATGCCTAATCCTCGGTATTCAGGCAGAATATAGACCCCGCCTATCTGATACCGGGAAAATGATTCCGCATTGGTGTTGATCTTTCCCAAAATCCGTCCTTCCAGTTCAGCAATCAGGATTTGTTCGTTTGCTATGATATGTTCTAAGGACAGACGGCACGACGCGGGATTGAACACCGCTCCTGTAGGAAGCACTTCTTCCTGTTCATATCCAGCTTGAAGCGGGAACAGCGCCTCTATATCAGATCCTGTAGGGCGCCGCAGGACGAGCTTTTGAGGACCTTTGGACAGACTATTCGTATTCGGCAGCCTGTCCAAAGCCATCAAATCATAATCGATCTGTTCAGCCGGAACAACCCCAAGAGGAATTAAACCGGTTTCAAGGACTTCTACCTCTCGCTGAAGTCCTTGGATTGCGTGAAGAGCGATTTTTCTGAGAAAACGATCCATAAAACGCGGTATAGGGATATCCAGTCTGCTGTTGAACACGGGAAAAAACGAGCGTTTGCTGTGAATAAGAAGGGCTATGATCCGTCCTCTCCCATCTTGCAGAGACCAAGCGTGATCATACGAACCAGAATTAGATAAAAAACGGGCGCTGGCGGCAACGCAATAAAGCTCTCGAGATCGTAGGAATAAAAGCGCCTTTGGATCGTTTTCTATTTTATGCCAAACAGCCGCTCCAGATTTGAATCTACGAATCATAAGGAGGCACCCACCGCGGCTCGTTCAAGGGAAAAGGAAGGGTTCCTTCCGCAGGAATACGCCCTAAAAGAGCTGAAAATCCCGCTATAAACGAGGGACTTGCATAACTGTATACCGCAATGGCGCCGTCTACCCAAGGGGCTTCGTCAAGATACACAGGACTTAGTATCGAAAATACGATTATTCGTTTCTGTAAGCCTTGCAAAGCCTTTAGAGCCTTCACATCTTCGGCTTTAGAAAGACAAAAGATGATCGTATCTGCTTTCTGCGCCTGCCACGCTAAATCCGCTCCTCTTGCAGCGGCGTACCGATAGGTAAGGGCTTCAGGATATGCGGCTTTTCCTATCTTGAAAAAATCTTCATACTGCCCTGCCAACAATACCTTTCCCGCTTTTTCAGGACTAAGCGGAAACTGTTCGATCCCTTTCACAATGGTAACGCTCCGAGCCGCCATATCAAGAAAAAAAGCGGTTCCCTCTGGGTCCGGCAGATTTGTCTCAACTTTCTTGAGATCCGGTATAAAAGGCACGGCTTTTTCGCCTCTCAAATGATTCAATTTAATCAAAACAACCCGCCGCGCCGCGTTCCGCACCCGTTCCTGAAACACCGGTTCCTGCTTCATAGACGTAAGCAGCAAGGTCCAAACCGGCGCATACAGATAAGGCGTACTGGAAAACATGATGATGTCGTTTCCTGCCGCAAGGGCTAGTTTTGCCGCTTGAGACAGACTGCCGACGCTGAGGGTTGCGCTGTTCATATTAAGATCGTCTGTAATAATGACTCCTTGAAAGCCCATTTTACCCCGAAGCATATCCACAAGAAACCACGAAGACAGAGATGCCGGGGTTTTGCCGGCCGGCGTATTGGGGAACGCTAAATGTCCGGTCATCACAGCAACAACCCCTTCTCGGATCATGAGCCGATACGGAATGAGTTCCCGTTCCCAAAGCATCTCAAAAGACGATCTCATTTGGGGAAGAATCCCGTGAGAATCCAATGCGGTATCTCCATGACCGGGATAATGTTTTGCGGTAGCAATAACGCCGGTTTCATGGTGACCTTTCATAAAAGCCGCGCCTAACAACCCCGCTTGGACCGGATCCACCCCAAAAGACCGGGAACCGATAAGGATCGAATCCCGATTAGTATACAGATCAACCACTGGCGCGAAATTCATATTAATCCCCAGCAACGCAAGTTCCCGTCCTATGTAATACCCAGACCGATACGCATCCATCGTATATCCTGAAGCTCCGAGAGCCATGTTCCCCGGAGTTTGACTGGTAGAACCTTTCACATGCCGAATCCAGCCCCCTTCCTGATCCGTAGCGACCAGCAGGGGAATATGAAAAGGACCTTTCAGCGCTTCGGTCTGAAACACTCCCACAGTTTCCGCCAGTTGCAGCGTATTGCCGGTATTCCAGCCGAACACTTTCACCCCTCCTATGTGGCGCGTTCTAATCCAGTCCAGAATGAGAGGCTCCGGGGTTGTACCAAGCCAGCCGAGCATGAAGGTCTGCGCCAGAGCTTGTTCATCGGTCATAGCTTCCACTAAAGCGGCGGCTAAGACTTCAGGATCCCCTGGATCATTAAAATCAAGCGAAAAAACCCGCTCCTGAAACCAAAAAAACAAGATTCCCAACACAAGTCCACTGATGACATGGAATTTCACGGATTTATAATATAGAAGGTTAAGCATAAGGATCAATAGGTCTCTGGGACTTGGGAGAATTCCCGAGGAAATTTCGATTCTTGCCGAATTCAGATGGTTGTACTACATTCATAGTATGGGATTTAATGAAACGCCTTCTTCCGAGCGGGCGCATATTGGATTTTTCGGGCGGCGCAACGCCGGCAAGTCTAGTTTGGTAAACGCCGTTACTGGACAGGATTTGGTTATTGTGTCAGACCTTAAAGGAACGACTACGGACCCAGTGCATAAGAGTATGGAACTCCTGCCTTTGGGACCGGCGTTGATCATTGATACTCCAGGTATTGATGATGAAGGACCCCTGGGGGAACTGCGGGTTCGCAAGGCGAAACAGGTCTTGAACAAGACTGACGTAGCGGTTTTAGTGGTTGATGCGGAGACGGGAAAAACTGAAGCCGATGAAGGGCTTATCCGTTTATTTCAGGAAAAAACCGTTAATTTTATAACAGTCTATAACAAGTGCGATATGCTTCCCTGTATTCCGTCAAAGGTTCAAGCTCATGAAATCTATGTGAGCGCGAAACAGGGTATCAATATTGAGGAACTGAAAGAAAAAATCGCCGTCCTTGCGGTAACCGAAGAACCTAAGCTCAGAATTCTGGGGGATCTGATCAATCCGTCGGATTTTGTAGTGCTGGTGATTCCTATCGACAAAGCCGCGCCCAAAGGACGGCTGATTCTGCCTCAGCAGCAGACCATTCGGGATATCCTTGAAGCTGACGCCGCGGCGATAGTGGTCAAGGAATTCGAGCTGCGAGAAACCCTCGAACATCTTGGGAAAAAGCCGAAACTGGTGATTACCGATAGCCAAGTTTTTGCCAAAGTCTCGGCGGATACGCCGATGGATGTTCAGCTCACATCGTTTTCAATACTTTTTGCGCGGTATAAAGGATTCTTGCTGCAAGCGGTACAGGGCGTTAAAACCCTCGACGCCCTTCAAGAGGGACAGCGGATATTGATTGCTGAAGGCTGTACCCACCACCGCCAATGCGACGATATAGGCACGGTCAAACTTCCCCGGTGGATAAAAAACTATACTGGTAAAGCCCTTGAATTCGGTTTTACCTCCGGCATAGAATTTCCAGAGGATCTG
The DNA here is from genome assembly GCA_031280155.1 of Treponema sp. Lineage (GTDB taxonomy): Bacteria > Spirochaetota > Spirochaetia > Treponematales > Breznakiellaceae > JAITHW01. Next base: position 6,167 of record JAITHD010000107.1, read on the forward strand.
TCTCCGTATCGGCTGATTGTGCATTGCGGGGGCTGTATGGTGAATGAACGGGAAATGCGTTATCGGCAGAAGTGCGCCGCAGATCAAGGAATCCCCTTCACCAACTATGGTACGGTCATCGCTTATATTCAGGGCATCCTGAAACGAGGAGTCGCTGTTTTTCCTCATATTCTTGCGGAGATAGAGGACTGATATGCGGATTGAAAAAGACTTTCTTGGGGAGATAGAACTTTCTGAGGAGGCGTTATACGGGATTCAAAGCGCGCGGGCCCAGGAAAATTTTTCTCTTGGGTATAAAAAGACCAATCCCCGGCTCATAAAAGCCATGATTACCGTCAAGAAAGCCGCGGCTCTGACCTATCAGCGCCTTGAACAGGAGCGGGGAGACCGCCGCAAAGCGGAACGCTACGGCGCGGTGGCTATTGCCTGTGATCAGGCCCTTGCGGGAGAGGCGGAAGATATGTTTATTGTGGATGCTTTGCAGGGAGGTGCAGGCACTTCGACAAATATGAACGTCAATGAAGTGATAACCAATATGGCGCTCCGGATTTTAGGGCACGCTCCCGGGACGTATCATATCATCCATCCCTTAGACGACGTGAATCGGGGACAATCTACCAACGATGTTTACCCTACGGCGCTGCGGATCGCCGGGATTGAACTCCTTCGGGAATTAAGCGGAAACTGCGCCAAACTCCAAGAGTCATTGCAGAAACGGGAACATGAATTTGACCATATTAAAAAACTGGGGCGTACTGAACTTATGGACGCGGTGCCGATAACCTTGGGCGCTGAATTCGGCGCCTTTGCACAAGCCGTTGGTCGGGACCGCTGGCGGCTTTACAAGATCGAGGAACGCCTTCGGCAGGTAAACCTTGGAGGAACTGCGGTAGGGCTTTCAGGCAACGCTGAACGGAAATACCGGTTTCTGGTGCTTGAAACCTTGCGGGAACTCACTGGATTTGGGCTTGCGTCATCTGAATATCCAATGGATATTACGCAAAATAACGATGTATTTGTGGAAGTTTCAGGGCTGCTCAAGGCTTTAGGGGTCAACCTGATGAAAATCGCCGGAGACCTTCGTTTGATGAATTCCGGTCCTCGCGGCGGTCTTGGTGAAATAAAACTGAGTCCTCTGCAAATGGGCAGTACCATTATGCCGGGAAAGGTAAATCCTGTAATACCGGAAATGGTTATCCAGTCTGCAATCAAAGTTCAAGCCAATGATTACGCGGTTACTATGGCGGCGTCTTTGGGTGAATTTGAACTCAATCCTTTTCTGCCGCTTATAGCGGAAGCCCTCTTGGAGAGTCTTTCCCTATTAAGCCGGACTGTACATCTTTTCCGCACAAAATGCATCGAAACACTCACTCCGGATCAGGAACGCTGCGCGGCGCTTCTGGACAGCTCTTATGCTTTTGCCGCTGCTTATGTTCCCGGTCTTGGATATGATACAGTACGCAGGATTATCGCGGAATGTAACGGCGACCCTGAACTGATCAGGAATGTATTAGCTGAAACCGCCGGAAACCAGGATGCCTGCGGAAATCCCGATCACAGCGTTCAGCCATAACGCCGTTGACCTGGGCAGGGGGGCTTTCTGGACATAGGGACAGTAACGAAAGGAAGATAGCTGGCAAAATATGGAAGCAACAGGCAAACTATATACTCTCGAAACCTTACCTGAGAACATCCGGGAGTATTTTCGAGGAACTCAAAGCGCTTTTGGTGGCAACGTCTCTGTTTCATCCCGGGGGCCAGCCGAAAGATCGTCCCCCAAGGACATGAACATGGAGATGATCTACTGTTTGACCCCCATATTCCTTGCAGTTAATTACAAAACGAGCGCCTTTTTCACCGCAACCCAGCTCAATCGACAGTTTCTGCGCTCTGACGAGCAGATTTCCGGCAAGATTTTGATCTGAAAGTTCCAATTCCATGATATTCTTAATGTGTCTTTTAGGAATTACCAGGAAATGTATTGGACTTTGGGGCGCTGCATCATAAAAGGCTAGGACATCTTCGTCCTCATAAATTTTTTTACTCGGTATTTCGCCTTTTATGATTTTACAAAAAATACAATTATCCATACTGATTTTAATATTACTATAAAACATTGAGATTATTCCAGCCTTCGACAGAACCAATAACCGCCATATCCGCTGAAAAAAGACCGCTGTTTTTCAACGCCTTCTTTCTGGGCTATTGACAGCCGAGATGTTTCTTGGTATAGTTATTTAATTCGCCATAAAATCCTGTCATGAGGATAAGAGGCAGCGAAAATTTTTGTAACAATATTCTTGACCACCCTGCCTGGGTGGTGGTATAGTAAAAAAATGTAAGGTCTATGGATATGGCGGCTTTGACTGCCGGTAATGAAAGTAAAACCGCCGTAGAAAACCCCGCTTAGAAAAGAGCGGGAAAGAAGCAGAAATCTTGAGGAGTAAGTTGAGCAATCAGAACAAGCCTCAAGCCCTAGAAAAACTTTTCGGCAGGGGCAGCTGACGATATGAATCAGGTTCTTGTGTTTCAGCATCACTTTCAGAATAGTCGTTGACCTACAGGAGCCGGCGTTGCCGAGACGCATACTAACGGTAAGATGCCGTGGGCTTTTCTCTGGAGCCCACGGCTTTTTTTTGGAGTAAATATGGATAAATTGCGTATTTTGATACCCAAAGGGCGTATTTTTGATAAGGTTGTATTGCTCTTTAGGGACGCGGGATTTCCTATATCGCTGATAGACCGTACCTATCGACCTTTTATCGGCGCTGACTGGATGGAAGGGAAGATCATGAAGCCTCAAAACGTGGGGGAACTTCTGGAATTAGGGAGGCATGATGCGGGGTTTACCGGCTTAGATTGGATTCAAGAGAGTAAGGCTCAAGTAAAAGAGGTTATGGATCTTGGTTTTGATCGAGTTCGTATTGTCGCTGCGGTTCCTGCGGCGCTGGATGAGGAAACCCTCAAAACAAAATGCCTCACAGTAGCCACTGAATATGTGGGACTTGCTGAAACATGGCTTAAACAATCAGGTTATCAGTACCGTATCCTTAGAACCTACGGCGCTACTGAGGTGTTCCCGCCGGACGACGCGGACATGATCATTGATAACACCTCTTCTGGGCAGACCCTAAAGGATAACGGGCTTCGGATCATCGGAACTCTGCTGGAATCGTCTACCCGCTTTATAGCTTCCGCCGCCGCAATGTCCCGGCCGGATAAACGAAACCACATTGAGGAACTGGCTATGCTGTTCAAGTCAGTACTGGACGGCAGAGATCGGGTTATGCTGGAAATGAATGTCAGTAAAAGCCAATTTCCCGGATTGGTCTCTGGTTTACCCAGTATGCGAAGTCCCACAGTAGCGCCGCTTCATAATGAAGAAGGGTATGGCGTTAAAATAGCGGTCAAAAAAAGCGAAGTTCCTGAAATGATCCCCTGCTTGAAGAAATTGGGCGCTACGGATATTGTGGAATATGATCTGCGAAAAGTAGTATTGTAAAAAGGAATGGATAAAAGGAAAATATGTTCTTATGAATAGAATTGCAGAGGTAAATCGAGTTACCAAGGAGACGGAACTATATCTCAAACTCAATCTTGATGGACAGGGAGATGCGCGGTTGCATTATCCCATTGGTTTTATGGAGCATGTGCTTACAACATTCACGAAACATAGTCTCTTTGATCTGGAACTGAAGGGTTCAGGAGATTTAGGAGTAGATCAGCATCATTTGGTAGAGGATACAGGCATTGTTCTGGGACAGGCTTTCGCCAAAGCCTTGGGAGAACGCCGGGGAATCCGCCGGGTTGGAAGCTGCCTGTTTCCTATGGACGAGACCCTTGCCAGAGCTGCGGCAGATATTTCCGGGCGGGCTTTCCTCGCGTTTCAGGGAACCCTTTCAAATCTGCCTTTGGTTTCAGGAACCGCTTCGTTTCAGACCGACACAGTTGAAGATTTTTGGCAGGGATTCACGGTGTCCGCAGGTATTACGCTGCATCTGGACATACTTCGGGGGCGAAGCGATCATCACAAAATTGAAGCCTTATTTAAAGCTGCGGCAAGGGCTTTGCGGGACGCTGTGGAAATCGATTTTCGGGCAACAGACAGGATCCCCTCAACTAAAGGAATACTGGTATGATTGGAGTTGTGAATTACGGCGCCGGCAACCTGGGTTCGGTAATGAACGCCTTAAAGCGGCTCAATATTCCCGCTCGTTTTGTGCGGGGACCTGAAGAGCTTTCCCAAGCCGGTCCTTACGAGAAAATCATCTTTCCCGGAGACGGTCATTTTGCGACGGCTATGGAATCTCTGAAAAATTCCGGTTATGACAGCGCGATTCGGGAATGGATATGCCGAGACAAGCCGTTTCTGGGAATCTGTATTGGTTTGCAGGTACTCTTTGAATCGTCAGAGGAAGTTCTGCCGATGAAAGGACAAAGCCTATCCGGTCTTTCATTGATTCCCGGTAAGGTGAAACGGTTTCCTGGACGCAAAGTTCCTCAAATCGGTTGGAACAATACCCAAGCGAAAGCGGATTCCCGTCTGTTCCAGAGACTGCCGAATCCTTCATATTTCTACTATATTCATTCTTATTATGTAGAACCTCAAGATACGGCTTTGATCGCCGCGAAAACCGAATACTATCTCCCTTACTGCGTCGCGGTAGAGCAGGGGGCCTTGGCGGCGGTCCAGTTTCATCCAGAGAAATCCGGGAACATAGGGCTGAAATTACTGGAAAATTGGGCGGGAGGCAGCAGTGCAGGCTAAACGGATCATTCCTTGTCTTGATGTGGACGATGGACGAGTCGTAAAAGGCGTTAAATTCAAGGGGATTCAGGATGCCGGGGATCCTGTAGAATTTGCGCGGCGTTACAATGAACAGGGAGCGGATGAATTAACGTTTCTTGATATCGGCGCTTCCTATAAAAGCCGGGCAACGCTGCTGGAGGTGGTTGCCAGGGTTGCCGCCGAAGTGTTTATCCCGCTGTGTGTTGGC